>CAIPRZ010000174.1 GCA_903867585.1 uncultured Chlamydiae bacterium | reverse complement strand
TATTTTAAGTTTTTGTTCAAATAATTCAAACAGATCTACTAACATTTGAACCAACTTGAAAAGTTGCCTATGACTTTGATAAATAGAATCGACCGTTGTTTTATTATTCTAGATAAAGTCGCCGATCACCTTCCGGTAATTTCAACGGTTTCAAATTTAACTCTATTAATTATAAAATCGACAAATCATTTCTTTAAAACCCAGCCTAAAGGGCTTTATTTTCACTATTTAAATCAAAAGACCTATTTAGAATGTGCCATAAAAATGCTTCCAGTTTGGGGAGTTTTAGAAACTTGGAATCAGTCATATCTGATGTTGAAATCTTTTATATACAGAGATCCAAGTTCCCAAGAAAAAAGCTATAAAGAGCTATTAGTAGAGTCCCTTTTAAAAAACAGGGTCGCTTTTAGTAGTTTACCGACCTTTTATAAGCTTAATCAAAACTTTGTTCTAGAGGCTGCTTGTTCTGGGGTCGATGTTTCCAAAAGTCTTTTTTTTCCCCTTGATTCTGAAATATATGAAAAATGTCTATTTCATCACCCTGAGAAATTTGTCGATTTACCTGATCGTTTAAAAAGTGATCTTTTCTTTATAACCGATCAAATGGCTAAACAACCGGGTATCTTATTCCATTTATCTAAGGAACTATTTGAAAAAACAGAAGTCATAGAAGCCTGCTTAGCTCACTTTACAAAAGATCAGTTAAGGGTGTTATTTGAAAAAATCCCGCATGAAAAACGGCATCCCTATATTTTAGAGGCTCTTTTGAAAGCCCCCGGTATTTTGGAATTAATACCCAAAAAAGAGCAGACCTTTGAACAGGTTAAGACAGCCGTTGAAAATGAAGGGTATTGTTTGAAATATGCCTCTTATAGATGGCAATCTAATCAAGAGCTTATTGATATAGCCTGTCTTAATGATCCTATGGCCTTAGAATTTGTACCTAAAACCCATATAAGTGAAAAACTTTTTACATCTTGTATCGAAGAAAATCCCCTTTCTTGGCAATTTGGAACCTCAGATTTAAAAAGTAATCACAAGAAAAGGCTTTCGGTAATACTAAAACAAAAAAATGCCGATATCGCTCTCTATGCTAAGCATGATGGAAACTTTGAAAAAATGGTTATAGAAGTATGCAAAGCCATTTTACAAAAAAATCGGTTAGATCTTTTATCTATCCCATTCCCCTACCTATTAAATGAATTCGTTCTCATAGAAGCTTTTAATTCTGATGTCCATAACGCAGCGATTTTATCCTTACTTCAAAGGTCTCTATCAGCGCATTTCAGATTGAAATTAAGCCATTATCAAAATGGCCTATTTAACAGGCTTCCATCCAATTTAAGACATGAGGTGGAAAATAGGTTTAATTTAACAGGCTCCACGGTTTATTTAGAATTTATCCCAGATCCTTCAAGCGAATTTAAATATTCATTAAAAAGCACTTATCGAAGACTTTGTGAAAAAACACTAGCTAAACAGAGAAAAATTCATTTATCCGGAAAATGGGATCCTGTTCAAAAAGGAGCCTGGCAGGATTGTTTCACCGCTCTTTTTAAATATAAGCCCTTAGCTTTTAGAGAACTTGGTTCTAAATACGAAAGTTTTTTAGATGAGTCCCCATTTTTTGCCTCTGCAAAAGATGAGGCTTTGAAACAATATTTTGCTCAAGCCAAACTTCAATTGAGTCTCATTGCCGGTTATATTCAGAAAAATCCTCAAGACACCTTTATTTTAGAACATTTATACCGAGGATTTTCAGCCTGTGCAGGAGGGCTACAAAGCGAGCTTTCCCAAATTGTTAGCGCCTATTGCCAATTCTCCGGCAACCCCGATTTCCCCTACCGCGCTTCTAAAATCATTCATGAATTTGCGTTAAGAAATATTGAAGCTGTGGCTGTAGCCACCTATGATAATCAAAATGATGTTCATAATATTAATCGCTTAAAACGGGAATTTAAGGCCTTCTTTTTAGATGAAGTTTTAAAAGATCCGTTCGAATCGACAGTTTTTCATAACCACCAAATACTGGCCTTTTTTTCTGAATTTAACACCTTAAACATCTTAAATGAAATCTACTCTCAATGCCTAGATTCAGAATCTCTACAGGCCTCCATAGAATCCTATATTAGGGACCAGGGGGGTAAATTTATTACAAATGACGTTCCGTTTATAAATTTAAAAGAAGTGGCCGCTACAGCTTGTACAGATTTTCAAGAGCTAAATCTGCTATTAGAAGAATTTTTACCTTTTGAAAGACGTCTTAAAGGCTTGGATGTACAAATACAAAAGATTATGGAACCATTTTTAATTACTCAAGGTCCAGATTTTTTAATAACACACTCTTTAAAAAAAGGTATTAAAGACCATTTAAAAAATTTAGTTAAAGTTTCTTTTGGGCATGATGAATTGATAAAGTCGATACAGATGGATCATGCAGATAGCCAAAAGCTGTCTCAGCTTGCAGAAGATAGGCAAGAGGAATTTATTGATGATTATTTTAGAAAGAAAAAACCCTTTGAAGAGGAAATTATCTTTTTATGCAAAATGCGCCCTCTACACACCAAAATTTATCTACTTATAGAAAAAATTAAAGGCTATTGCCTTAAAAATTCTGAAGAGATTAAAAGTCTTACTAAAGCCCCGCCCGAAGCTATTTATGAGCTTATCTGTGCTGATTACCCTAAAAAGCAGCTGCAAGATCAAGTGAATACTTTATTAGACAAATCTAGGGATGACACGGGCAAGTTTACCAAAGATCTTGTATTGGCGTGCCTTGAAGTAAGCGGGATTTTTGAGTCTATAAATCAAAATGGAGATCACCGGCCTAGCAGCCCCTCAGGGTTGTTCCAGGTACTAAAAGCCCTATTTGTCTAGTGATTGAAAAATATCAGGCTATAGCTTAAAATATTAAGCCTTAACATTCTCTTTTCCTCATGACAATCGCAATAGACATTCCAAAAGCAGCTTTTTTACGTTCGGTTTCCAACAACCTTTTAATAACTCAAAGCAATCCCTGTTGGCAGGTCACGGCTAAAGATTTATTAAAAGTAGCCCCTTTAATTTTAAGAACCAATCGCTGTGTGATCCATGCTTTAGGTTATCAATCAGTAGGTGGTTTATTTACTCCAAGCTTAAAATTGGTCGATAAAGTATTTAAAAGTCTTCGTTTTTTTCCATCAAGTGAATCTTCTTTAATCGGACTTTGTGAGACTAAACTTATGGAAGAGTCAAGACTTGTTTTAAAAGAAGATCCTTTTTCTATTGTCCATCAAACAAAAAAATCAGCTCATGTTTTAACAACTGATTTAGCTATAGCACTTGATATTTGTGTATTGCCCTCACCGGCTTATCCAATTAAGGGAGACGATATACTAGATCCTATAAAAGAGATCTTTTCTTCGCCAGAGACCGCTTTTTCAAAATATCAAACACGTTTTCCAGCTGGTACAGCTCAAAAAGTCACTTTAGAATTAATCCAAAATCTAGCCAGAGACTTTTTTACAAGCTTTTCAGACTTTGAAAATTTTGCCAGTAGCTCAAGTGAGCTTAGAGGATTTGATTCCATATCGGGACGTCAGCTGATACTGCGAAAAACAGGCGGTGTGATGTCTATTTATCCAGTTCTATCTGAATTTAATTGGAAAGGGACCTATAAGACTGTTGTTCTAGCTTTAAAGATTAATTCAACAATTACTCCCGTGGGGATTTCAATCACAGCGGATAAAATCGAAGCAAAAACAGAAATTGCTTTTAGACAACATCCTGAATTGTCAAAAGTTTTACCCCCACTAGAATTTTTTTGGGATTGTACAGATCAACTAAACCTAAGCCATGGCTGGGCTAGTATGGGAACATTTGCTGAGGTATGCAAAAAAGTAATACCTATAGAAGTGAAAGATCTACTTGCCATTCAGCTTCTAAAAAAGATGGAGTTATTTCATCAATACGCTTGTCATAAAGACCTTAATCCAAGAAATGTTGTTGTCGATTTTTCTAATGACACCTGGACACTTTGGATAAATGATGTGGGATTAAGTTGTCTAAAAGACGACGCAGCCCAAATAACTCTTGTGGCAACAAATTCCTATAATTTAGCCCCCGAAATTTTAAAAGAGGTCATTCCTTTAAGAGGACATTTTTGGTCCGCTGCATTCGACCATCCCATTACAGCTCTACAATGGGAGTATAATGAGAGATTTATGGTAGGGCAAATGCTATGCGAACTTTATTTAGGAGAAAGACTTTTTCCTCTCTTACCTGGTTATGCAGAAATACTGAGTGAGATACAAAAGAAATATCAGATCACTGCTATGGCATTTGAATCTTTAACCCTCACCCAAAAATATAAGCTTGATCAGTATTTTTCCGCTGAAAGGTTTAAGCAAATTAAAGAGGTATACCGCATCAGTTACAAGAATATTTGTAAAAAGATCGAATATACAGAAGATGATGAAGAAAATTTTTCTGAAATTTTTACAAATCCCAATCGTCGAATCATTCTAGAAGCGGGTATCTCCCTTGAGGATAAAGCCCAAATCTACAAACTCTATGCGCTTGCCCATAACAAAATGAAGATGGAGTATGTCAAAGAAGAGTATGCTGCTTTAGCTCATGTTATTAGCACGATTGATAAACCCATTTGTGAATTGATCCCAAAACTAAAAACAGAAACTTCTGGAAGACTTAAAATCTTCTCCCTTCTTTTAGACCTAGAACCTTCAAAACGTCCAAGCTTCACACAAATACTCACAATAATAGAAAAACAACTTTCAAAACCTGAATTGGAATGTACCATATGCTAAGCATGGATCCTTTATTTACTATTAGAAAGACTCTTTCAGATCCCAAACTTGCTCTGGGCCTAATGAAAGAAATGCACGGGCCTGTTATTGCTCAAACTCTTACAAACACCTTGATTTCAAATTTTGCCAAAACTTTTTTCTCAAATCTTGGACTTATTTACGATACATTAAATGTAAAAGATCCCCTCTTAGGGGTTAGGCTAGGCCAAAAATATTATATGTTCATTCTCAAGGTCGGTATTCGTCCTGATTTTTTTGTCATATTTAGAGGGCTATCTTTTAACGGATCCTATAAACAGGTTTATTTAGGTGCTAAAATAGCAGAGAGCATAACCCCTATAGCTTTTTCCCATAGTACAAGCTTTCAAGAAGGGATAAAAGAGATTGCTTTTAGACAAAATACTGTTTTATCAAAAGTTTTGCCTCCCCTACATCACCAATGGACAAACACAGCCCAGACCTCTGTGTCTATGATAACAACGTGGGCAACAGAAGGGACTTTGCAAGATTGTATATTAAGAAACCCAACACTAGAAAAAAAAGATTTTTTAGCTCTAAAACTACTTGAATGCATGTCAAAATTTCACCAAAGCGCGGTTCATAAAGATCTGCATTGGAGTAATGTTCTTGTAAATAGAGAAGGGGGCGAAATAACGTTACTTCTCAACGACGTAGGCCTAAGCGCTACAGCTGATGAGAAAAAGCTGCTTAACGTCATAGGAACATCTTCTGTCAACTTGTCACCGGAACTTATTCGAAGATTTGCTCCACTACATGGGTATTTTTGGCAGGATGCTTTCTACGACGAGATGAGTTTTGATGACTGGATAAAAAGTGAGCGGTACCAGGTTGGAAATCTACTAAGTCTTATTTATTTAGGAAAAACGCCCCATACATTTCTTGTAGATCTATCGCGCATAAACGATACATATCCAAAAGAAAGAAAGAATTTTGATGTATTAAGAAAAGATTTTTTAGATTGCTACAGCTTAGCAGAGAGTTTTTTAGATGATGATGAAAGGTGGGATCTTGAAGCCGAATACAAAGAGGCTTTTCAATTATATTATGATGAACTTCCCTATTTTCAAGGATGTGTTTATAAAACATCAGGCCATGAAACTACGCTTGATTTATCCCGAGATTATATGACTTACCTTGAAGAAGAAGTAGAAGCTGCAGTCTATGATGGATTTTTTGAAGAAATGTATGCGGACTGGGACAGGAGACTTATACTTGAGTCTTATTTAAAAGAAAAAGTTAAAGAAAGTACGGATCAATTTTATCTAAAGGCTTTTGAGAGGATGAAAGTAAGTTATATCGAGGATTTAAAAGCAGCCCTTGCTGAAACCATAGCTCTTGTAACGGAACCTTTGGCTGAAGCCCTCCCCCGTTATGCAACTTTAGAAGATGGCCGTATGGAAGCGATTTTACCTCTTTTTGATCAAAATCCAGCAAAAAGACCCGATTTTGAAACGATTCGTCAGGCTTTATTAAAAAAAATCCATAAAATGAAAGCATAAAAAAACCCCTTCTTTTGAAAGGGGTTTAACGATTTCTTAAAAAGTTATTTCTAAGTAATTATCTTCTAAATTCTAGCCTTTCAGCAAATCCTTTAGATGTTTGCGTATAATATTGCTCATCTGTCATTTCAAAAGGATTAAAATCCTCTGATAAAAGAGGTTTTTTAGTCTCTACTTGAGGACTTTTTGCTTTAGGAGACTGTGTTCTTAATAACTGATTGATATCAAATTTAGAACCAGCGTGCTCAGCGTTAAGAATGGCAGCTAAACGGATTCCTGCTTTAGCAGCATCTTCGGCCTTTCTTGCAGCTTCTTGAGCTAATAAAGGTTTTAAAGCTTCACTATAAGGATTATAATCTAGGGCTTCTTCTTCCCTTCCTGGACTAGGAGCTGGACTAGGAGGAGGCGTATTCACTAATTCTTTAGGTTCTGTGCCAGTACTTTCTAAAGACTCCATACTTGAAGAGGTCTTAATAGAGCTTACAGCTTGGGGATTTTCATCTAAAATCCAAATAGATACTTTTGAAGGCTTTTCCCCTTTCTGCCAGTCTTTATCTTGAGCGATAGCTGTCGCATTAATAATCTGGCTAAATCCAAACACACGTCGGAAGAAGTTGCAAATTGCTAAGATCATTTTATTAGGATTAACATCCATATTGTAAATGATTGTATATTTGCCTGTTTTTCTTGAGGTTTCTGTCCCTTCATTGTCATGCTTAACAATTGTTAAATGATTAGGGTTTAATGGTATTAAATTAGACATAAACATTTTCCTTTTTATTTATTTAATCTTAATTATATATTAACAATTAATTTATGTAAATAAATAGTTTATATTTTTAAGTGTCTTATTGATAAGGTGTTATGTATTTAAATCAAAATGAGCAATAAACATTGTTTTAATAGAATCACATAATTTATACATAAAGTCATGACATTCACCTACATTACAGAACTCACTCCCCTACTTCCCCCCTTTATTCAGCCCCAAGGGGCCACCCTTGATTGGATAGCCCGAATGCACACAGAAGCTGAAAATTTAAGTAAAGGGCTTGATCCGATCACCAAAGAGGCTTTTTATGTTAAATTGTCTCGGCTGATTGAAAAGATAGGACTGGGTGATGAGAAAATCAAGAATAGGCGTCTTTTTTTTGAGGATTTTTTTAAAGAGAACTTAGAGCCTAAAAAGATCTATGATTTATCCCATGGCGCTCAAGGGGCTAATTTAAGCCTTCGCACTCAGTTGTATGCCGAAGTTAGCCATAACTGCTTAGAGGAAATCTATAAAGATAACCAAGTAGAGGCCCCAGATCACCTTATCCATACCACTTGTACCGGTTACGCTTCTCCAAGCCCTGCTCAAAAACTGATTTCTTCCAAAAACTGGGGAGATCAGACCACGATCACTCATGCCTATCATATGGGTTGCTACGCCTCCATCCCTTCTATTCGGATGGGTTCAGCTTTTTTAAAAAATGGGGCAAGATCCTGCGATGTTGTTCATACCGAGTTTTGCTCTTTACATATGGATCTTTTAAATCACTCAATGGGACAACTTGTAATCGAGAGTCTTTTTGCCGATGGGGCGATTTTTTATAAACTTAAAACCCATCTTGATCGAGGACAAAAAGGATTCAAATTAATTAAAACTCACGAAAAACTGATTCCTAATTCCTTGCATGGGATGAGTTGGGAAACAGCCCCTTTTGGGTTCGCTATGACATTATCTAAAGATGTCCCCTCTTTAATTGCCGGTTCGATAGAAGGTTTTATTAAAGTTTTGCTTAAAGACACCAATCAAGACCCCAAAATCCCTATTATATATGCGATCCATCCAGGAGGGCCTAAAATTATTGACCAGGTTGCAACCCTTTTAAAATTAGATCATTCTCAATATTGTTATTCCTCAATGGTCTTAAAAGAACACGGCAATATGTCATCTGCAACCTTACCTCATGTTTGGGAAAAGATTTTAAACGACGATGCGGTTCCAAATGGCTCTATTGTTGTAAGTCTGGCCTTTGGTCCAGGTCTAACTATAGCCGGGGCTGTTTTTGAAAAATCTGAAGGTTACTGATGTTAAGGTATGTGTTATTCATCCCGTTTATTGTTCAAGCCCTTTGTATTTTTTATGATGAGTTTTATTTTCATCTCAAAAGAGGCCTACCCAAATGGGAACGTTTAGGCCATCCTTTAGATTCTTTAAGTGTCCTTTTGTGTTTCCTATTTGTTTTGATTTTTCCTTATAACGTGTTAAATTTGAAAATATTTATTGCTTTGAGCCTATTTTCTACTCTTTTTATTACTAAAGATGAGTTTGTTCATGTGGATCATTGCCCTAAAGTAGAAATGTGGTTACATGCTCTTTTATTTATCAATCATCCCATCATGATGGCAGCTCTTGGTTTTTTATGGGCCCTATCTTTCCAAGCTCTACCCTTCTCTTGGCTTGAGCCCCTTTTAAATCAAAAAGAGATGATTGTAAGTTTTATCAAGCTACAAACCCTTTTTATCTCTGTATTTATGTCTTATCAAATCATCTACTGGAATTTTTTATGGAAACCCAAAACTGCAAAGTAAATAACGAGTTTTACGATGAATTAGATAACTATTGGCATGAGGGCTCAGATCATCCTATAGCCCTTCTTCGAGCAGAAAATAGAATCCGTAATCCTTGGATTCAAGAAGCCATACAAAAGCATTTCAATCATCCGATATCTATTTTAGATGTAGGTTGTGGGGGTGGTTTATTAACCGGTTATTTAAAAGATTTTGGTCATCAGGTAACTGGTGTTGATCTTTCAAATGGGAGCCTTGAAGTAGCAAGAAATAAGGATAAAGAAAACCTTATCACCTATTTAGAAGCGGATGCTCTGCAGCTCCCATTTGATGATGAGAGTTTTGATGTGGTGTGTTTAATGGATCTTTTAGAGCACGTCCCCTCCTATCAAAAAGCTCTAGAAGAGGCCTCAAGAGTTTTAAAAAAAGGGGGGCTCCTTTTTTTTCACACTTTCAATCGCAACCTTGTAAGCCATATTGTTATTATTAAAGGAGTCGAGTGGTTTGTGAAAAACACGCCCAAAAACTTACATGTCTATTCATTTTTTATAAAACCTAAGGAATTAAGCTCGGTATTAGAAAACCAAGGTTTAAAAATCGACACTCTAAAAGGGCTCATTCCTGATGCTAAAAGTCCAGGATTTTGGAGAATGCTATTTAAAAAAGAGCTGAAAGAAGACTTTAGATTTAAATTTTCTAAAAGTCTTCTAACAGGTTATGTGGGAATGGCTAAAAAGTAATATCTAGCCTACTAAAAATCGACCCCTAAACTACCATACACCCCTTGAGTGCTTAAGTCAGAGCGCCAAATGAGGTTAGTTTTTTGATTAGGAATCTGCATAAGGTTAGGCATGTAGTGAAAATCATAACCGGCTTCTAAAGTTATTCCTGATTTAGCCCAGACCTTATTCCACGCAAAACCCATTCTCAAATCTAGTAAGGGCTTAAAGGTGTAGTTAGAAGAATTAAGATTTATTTCTCCTACTAGATCTGGTTCGTAATCTTTTGAATTATTATAGGCTTTTAAATAGCCAAAAACCGCTGAGGCTTGAGCTAAAGCATTAAATGAAAAACGGGATCCAAGATTTACATTACCCTCAAAAGCCACAGAAGGACCGACGGCGTTAAAACGCTCTTTCAAATAGACTTTATTTTGATTATAAGGTGGTGGTGGCGATAACGAGGTCGAATCACCATTATAGTTCTTCAAGCGATTGATATGGGATGTATAAAGAAATAATAAACCCTTAGCTCCAATAGCTGGGGTAAAGGTGGCCTGTTTTTTTGTCTTATAGGGAAATCTAAACATGAATTCAAAAAGATCGATATTTAGGTTAACAGTCCCTGTGGCATTAGCTGTATAACTTTGTAACGTTTGGGAGTCATAGGGTTCGGTTAAATTGGAATTCCAAAAGTAATCGATGGCTAAGGGAGCGTTATACCCATCGGTTCCAAAATCTGTGATATTATAGGTTGTTTGAGAAGATTTGGTATAAAATCTGAGCCAACCCGCTGTTATCATCGCATCGATCCAGTTGGTTTGATACGAGCCATAAACATCAAAACCCCAATTAGCACCTATGGTTTGGGGCTGAATATTCGATGTCGCGGCGCCTTTATCCCCAGTGGAGAAATCAGACAAATCATTAGTAAATAGATAAGGAAGATTAGAAAAATAGGGTTTCATGTACAGACCAGAGCCTTCAAAAAGCCAGCGGGCTTTATAAGGATGGTGGGATTTTATCTTAATGGGTTTATCCGGAGCCTCACACGTTGATGCTATTTTTGGATTATAGGGATTTGGCATGAGAGTTTGGTGATTATCCTCTCCTTCATCTTCATCAAAATTATAATCGTCATCATTAATGAGTTTAGATAAAGATTCAGGATTTACGCTAACCTCTGTTGAAGTATCCTGTTTTTCTTCTTTAAGAGGGCTTTCAGAATCAGAAGAGCCAAAAAGATCCTTTTCTAAATCTTCAAAACTTCCGGCAAACATCGAAAACGGAATGAGTAGTAAAAGTGAGTTTTTCATTATTTTCCTGACAATTAAAATTTATAAAAGGTTCCAACGGTTAATCCTTGAATCATAAAATCGACCCCGGCATCCGGAAGGCCTGATTGGCTATAGGCAAGGGTAAAAAATTGAGGAAGAATCTCAAATTTATATCCCATGGTAACTCCTAAAGCTTGGGTTTCATTTTTTAGCAAAGCTTGTGCACAAAATTTAGCGTTAAAAACATAATCAGCTTGGCATACAGTGGCATTACGTTGTAAAGATCCTTGAGAATTTATTTTGTTTCCGCCTAAGTCATAAAGATAAGATTCTTTTAAATTACTTTTTTTATCTCCCCAAAGCCATCTAAAAGTCGCATTTATATCAAAGTATAAATTTTTAGAAAGATTAAACAGTAAATCCATTCCAAGTTCTGGTCCTATGGCATTAAATTGAGTTTGTGAAGAATATTGGCTTTGAACAAGTAAGTGAGCGGTAGATCCTGGTATTGGGCTTGTTCCTTGCTGTGTATATTTGGTGTAAGATTGCTTAAAATTAGTAATTAACCCCCCAATGCCCATTAGAGGTCTTAAAATTAGAAAGGGTTTAAGCTTTAATTCTGGAGCCATAGAAAAATCTAAGGAATTAAAGTTATCCTGAAAATATTGATCTATCATGACACCACCAACACGTAATCCACCGGAGGGAATATTACCAACTAAAGAGCCTTGATAATCCTTATATTCACCTAATGGAGTTAAAGGAGTAAAATTAAGATTTGTGGAATTGGCGCTAGATTCTCCGATAACGTAGCTGTTTTCATAACCAAGGCCTGGATACATATGGGTACGAGGTCGACAATTATCTTTAAAGAAAAATCCCGATAAGCGGGTTAATAGGTCTCCCAAATTGGACTTATACCCTATATAGCCTTGAATTCCCCATGTTGGAGAATAAGGGGTATTAAATAGGTTTATAGTATATGTTGAGTCTTCAACAGCATTTGAAAACCTATAGCCGTCATGAGAATTATAAAATCTTAGATAAACTCCCTCAACACTTGAGCTCCACCTTTCCATCGAACAAAGACTTAAACTTGTCAGGACAAAAAGGGGTAAGACTAATTACATAATTTTTCCAAAGGTTTTCAAACGGTATAGTCTAAGCTTTACTTTTTGTGAAATTTTATTTTCTTAATCTCTGACCCTATCTTGTAAAATCAAAGGAGGATGATACAAATCTTCAAATGGGCCAAAATATTGCAAAGGACCACAAAATTGATAATGATCAGAGGTTTTAAGCGATTCTTTGATCATGCTAAATTGCAAGTATCTTGCTAACGATAGGTCTACATACGCTTTCTTAATTACGGGCTTATTCACCCCTTTTCTTTTCTCTAAATGGATCATAGAAACTGTTGGTATGGCTTCAAGATGCCATTTATCGGGTGACTTTTCTAAATTTTTGATACTTACCATGTAGCCAGAAAGCGATTCTTTTGCTAAAGCCATAGCTCCCATACCTAAATGATAGGTATAAATGGCATCAAAATAAGAAGGATAACAGGACCTCCCCTCATAGCCAAAAAAATGGCAAACAGCGGAAAAATTTCCTTCAAACTTGTGGTCTTTGAGGTATTGTTTTACTAAAGCTAGGATCAATTTTTCAGTCTCAATAAGTGACACTTGGACGTTTCCATGAGGATCGGTGTCTAAAAATAGCTGTTTTTGGATATCGGAGGGGATTTTATCAAAAAGAGCCTTATCAGAAGGATTTAAATGAGAAAGCGCTTCTTTATGTCCATGTTGCCCAATCGCTGAGCTTAAGTTTTTGATTAAGCTATTTAATTCATCAACAGCTTCAATAAGCCCCTCTGGTATTAAGACGATTCCATATTCTTTGTGGTGCGAAGCTCTATCAATGATCATCTGAGCTATTTCTTTAACAATATCTGCAAGGGTCCTTTTATTTTTTGTGATCTCTTCTGTTATAAAGCTTAAATTCGGTTTAGCATTGAGGGCTACTTCAAGAGTGATGTGAGAAGCAGAACGGCCCATAATTTTAATAAAGTGGTAATATTTTTTGGCCGATAGACAGTCTCTTGCAATGTTACTTGTGAGTTCAGAAAAAAGCTTGGAGGCTGTATCAAAACCAAAACTTGTTTCGATATGAGCATTTTTTAAGTCTCCATCGATGGTTTTTGGAACACCACAGATGGTGCAATTAAGTTTTTTAGTTTTGAGGTAATTGGCTAAAACAGCGGCGTTGGTATTAGAATCGTCCCCACCAATAATAATTAAGGCATCAAGCTTATGGTTTTTTATGGTTTCAAGGCTTTTAGTGAGTTGAACCTCCGTTTCAATCTTTGTACGACCTGAACCTATGAGATCAAACCCTCCCGTATTATAATAGGGGGCTAAAAGTTTTTCGGTAATGGGGATAAATTTATTATCGATGATTCCGGAGGGACCATTTAAAAATCCGATAAGCTCTCCATCAGGATTAATTTTTTTTAGCCCATCAAAAATACCCCAAATCACATTATGCCCGCCTGAAGCTTGTCCTCCAGAAAATACGACCCCAACTTTTTTGATATGTGAGGCTTTTAGTGTGTCTTTTTCAAATTTATAACAGTGGCTTTCTAAATGGGGTAATAATTCAGAAATAGAGGGATCAATTTTTTTTGAATTCAAAAGGACTTTTTTAAGCGTCCCAATGTCTTGGCAAAAAGAGCTTAAAGGAAATCTTAAACCATTAATCATGGATTGAAACGTTCTTGTCATAAAGTTTGAGACCATTTTGGGACTTTTAAAAAATCTGATCCTATCACTTTTAGGTGGTATATTGTCGATTAAGATTTTTAAAAAGAAGGATTCACTTTTCATCTTTTAAATAATTTTTAAAAAAACTATACAAAATTTGTAATAGTCATAAGGAAATAATGAAGCTCTTTGTATTTTCTCTACTTGCAACCTCTTCATTCATTCAAGCTCAAGAGGAAGTCAAAGCCAAAAGTTTTTCTAATCGGATCCTTTTTTTTGAAGGGTATGAAAGAATACAGAAAGATTACCTCTACGCGGCAATACTGGGCTGGATCTCTTATGATTACTTGTCTTCAGGCGATTGCTGGCTTGTTGAAGGTGAAGCTAGAATCGGCTATAGCTTTAACTTTGAAAGAACTTCATTAATCCCATTTTTAGGTGGGGGCTATTTAGACGATTTTAAAATTTCTCACGACCATGAAAGGCGCTATCTTAAACCTATAAAAGAACAATCTTTAGAGTATGCTTTTGGCTCTTATGGCCTTCTTATAAACCACAGCTTTAATCCCCTATTTGATTTAGGTTTAAATCTTAAAGGGATGATTGGAATTGGGACTATTGGGTCTAAAAAACATAGCAATCGATGGGCTTTTGGTTTAGATGTAGGTTTGCCTTTTGGATTTAATTTTGGCTATCAAAGACGTTTTGATATCCGATTTGAGCCCTTTTTTATTTTTTTAAAATCTAAATACGATGAGTCTAATTATTTAGGTCAGCGCTTATT
>CAIPRZ010000173.1 GCA_903867585.1 uncultured Chlamydiae bacterium | reverse complement strand
GAGTGCGTGGTCTTTTTGATCCAGAAACAGGGTGTGTCATAAACAAGAAGGTTGATTGTAAGTGAGATATGATAATGGCTTAATTAATTAAAATCTATTGATTATGGTATTTTTCTTTCCCAGCAGCTTTATATTTAAAAACATAAAAATCATGTATTATAGATTTTTTGGTTTTCTTAAATGAATATCGATCGAGCTTCAATTCGCCAGTATTTAGAGCATTCTTTAGAGATGCACTTAGAGATCAAAATTGAACACAAAAACTCTAGCTAAACATGATAATAACAGGAGCAAGCTCGAAAAATGCTCCAGCGAAAGTAGCTATTGTCATAGCCCTTTTAAAATTAAAAGAGACCTCATCCATACAAAGCGTCGATAAAGCCATTAAACCGGTAGAAATCAAAAGGACTCCAGAAATCAAATAAGAAGATGTACACAGCTTAATTTGTAATGGACTCATATAGGGGGAATGAACGGTATCATTCGGTAAACGATAAAATCCAGGTATGGCAAAAACACAGACTTCAAAGGCTCCAATACCACATAAAAATATAGCTGCCGCAATGGCATGGATTTTTTGATCAACATTATGACATTGTAGTTCGCTTTGTTCATCAGAAAGATTGGGTATTTCTGATATCTGGAGCTGTAGCTCAACTATTTCATTTTCCGGAATTTGGGGTAGAAGTCCAACTTCAAGATCAGCATTTACAATGGCAGATTGAACTCTCATCGATCGCTCTTTAAAATATTAATAATTAGCTTATTACAATCGCTAATTTTTATATGATGAAAGTAATTTTTACAATCGAAAAGGTAAAGAAAACATAACATCTGTCGCATCTAAAGATAAAAGACAGATTTAATATATGGCAAAAACACTTATAGCTGTCCAAAGCCTTACAAACCTACAATTTTCCACCCCTCTATTTTTTACATAACATAAATTATCAGACGTTCTAATGGAAGCTTGTCTAGTTTAGAAAATATTTTGTTCCTGAAATGGATGGGCTGGAGCCTACGTTGAGAAGCCCCCTTCTTTGGGTAGGAAGGTGTTGGCGTTAGGCCCCAAGTCAATCTCTGCTTTTTAATCTACAAAACCACTAGATTGAACTCTAATGTTAGGCCAAGTGTATATCCGGTTCCTTAACATCATAACCATTTTGTAACACAGCGGCTAAAACCACTCTTGATCCGTTCTTAAATCGTGAGAGGCAAACTCAAGAGCATCTTCATTAAAATTTAATTTTAATTAATAAGATAAGTTTTAAAGTTATGAAAGAATATTCCAATTAATTTAGCTATTTTGTTATAATTTTTCGAAATTAAAGAGAATTACCCATGGGTCCTGTATCCCGCGCTTCGTTTGACTTCTGTCAATACTCTCCTATTAATGCGTTATTAGAGAAGTTTCGCGCCGTCAAGAGCGCTAACTTTCTAGAGGCCACTTCAAAAATATCTAGCCTGGCTTCTTTTTTTAGCGGTTTTTCTCTGGCTCCCCCCATAGATTCAGGTAGAATCCAGTTTCTAGGTCGCCATCTTTTAGCCTCACTTGAAGAAAATAAAGCCGGACCTCCAAGTACACAAGTGATTGGCATACTTTGCGAAATGGCCAATTTAAAAAATGCTCTACAAGTAGAAGCTGTTTTTTTTGGTTCAGTCGCCCCTGCATTAGGTTTTTACCATCAAGTAAGTCAAACCCCCGATTTAAAAGAACTGTGGGAAACACTACCTGAAATTTTTGATAATATTAAGGTAACTCAAGAAAACCCTGGGGTTTATCGGCTTGATATTCGGCCTTTTGGCGATTTTTTTGATAAAGCGGACATAGCTTTATTGCCTGACAGTTTTGATACTACTATGTTTCAGCTGGTATCTGGATATGTCATAGAAGGGCATGAGTTACTCATTCCTATGGGTGAGCTTCCCCCCAGACCTTTCCTTCAAGAATTTATGAGCTCAACAGATCCCCACTCTAAATTGCTAGCTCAAATGCTTTACTTTCTTCATTTTGAAGATTACTTATCCTTACAAGCCTCCTTTCCCCGCATTTTATGCAGCAGTTTGATAGAAATTTTAGCCAAAAAAGATTTACATCGTTATCTAGAAAAAAAAGATTTCATTCCCCATTTTTCTCATTTAATGACCACTGTAGAAACATATTCCGATCGCGGCCAATCCGCCCATTTAGCTTTGATGGATAAAAGCTTATTAAGCCGCTATAGCCCAGAAACAGGTTCAATGTGGCTTGTTGAATCGGCTGAAATTTTACGGTTGCTTCTTAAAATAGAACTTTTATGTAAACGTATCTTTAGTCCAGGACAATTATCAGATGTTTTAGAACAAATCGAGCTTAAAGGATCTGATCCTTTTATCAAGACTTGGGCAAAAAATTTATCACGCAAAGACAGCTTTAAAGCAGATTTTGAGATCCCATTTCCTATTTCAGATTCTAAATCTTTTTGCGCCTCTGCTGAAGAATTTCTTCTTTTACCCATGCATAATTATTTTTTAACAAATTATGATCTGGCTCAGAAAAAAGCTGCCAAGGAAAAAGCGCTTGCTGAAAAAGCTAAAGCCAAAGAATCTATGGCTATTTTGCGTTTAGTTAAAAAAGCAGATCGTCTAGCGTTATGCGAAGCTAAAGAAGCCGAGCTTAAAGCTGAAAGACAAGCTAAAGCTACAGAAAGTCATCTTAAAAAATTGGCAGCTTTAGAACCTGTGGTATCTAAAAAAGGTGGTAGTGGAGCCTGCGGCGGAGCTGGTAGCAATTCTTCAGCCTCAAGTAATGCGGTGTCATCTGCTTCTTTGATGTGTGTTGTAAGCAGTCATTCTGGGGCAAAAGCTGCTTGTGTTGCAGAAGCTAAAAGTACCTCATTAGCAGAAGATCTTAAGTCCAGTCTTGTTAAATCCAAGGCTTTTATTTCTTCTGTTTTCTTCCATCAAAGAGTTAAATCCTGGCAAAAATCTGCTGAAGCAGGTCTTGCCTATTATCATTTTGATGATCCTGAAGCGGGTCACGTTCTTAGTGAACCTGAAATGGTATTAAGACATAGATTACCTAAACAATTGTTTCTTTTTGCATTTAATGAGCTTTATTCTAAAGCCCAAATTTGGACTAATGAGGACGGGCAAGAAAATACAACGTGGCAATCTTGTGTGAGTATTGACGGCCAAAAATTTGTTTTGGAAGCTACTATAGATAGTAAACAGATTTTATATCATTACTATGCTAAGCCTTTAAGACGTTGGTTTGATTATTTCGGATTTTCGCAAAAAAAATATCCTAGTCTGTCTAAAACATCAGAAGCTAAAGATGAAGAGCTTTTAGCCAGCATTCAAACAGAAGGCGTGATTTTTGATACAATGAGAAATGCCCTCATATCTTTTGAAGGTCACACATACAAAGTGCTTCTTTTAAAACCTTAAGGGTATTCTTTTGAAGATGTAACAAAGCTTCATTAAATAGAGTCTTATGATGCTGGATACCAAAAGAAATAAGGGCCTTGTCCCCTTCTAATGCTTCGTGGATTTTTTCTTGTGTGCCAGAGTTTACTAAATCTGTAATATTAACAACTACCGAAGCTTTTCTTTTTAAAGCCCCCTTTATCTTGAAACTTTCTATCTCTAAATGATCTAGATTTTGGTCTAGATCCGCTATGTAATAAGTTGCTCAAGTAGATCGCCAATTTCACTATGCCTATTTTGATGAGCTGCTTCAAATGCACAATTTATTGAGTCTCCATTAATTATTCCACTGGCAAGCAGAGCTTTGCAAATCTCTAAATGACCCTCTTCAGCAGCTATTTCAAGAGCCACGCCTCTTGTTTCTTGGTCAAGATTTCTTTCGGTAAGAATGTATTTTATAAAGTTTATGAATCCCTTTTTGGTGGCCCAAAATACGGTTTCAGTCAATGAATCTAGATCTATAGATCCATCATAAACAAGCATCTCAATAATCTCTTGATGATCCCTTCTAATAGCTTCTAAGACAGCATCGCTTCTTTCGTCTTGGAGTATTGGTCCATTGCAAATTAAGGTTTCAATGATTTTTAAATGCCCGCCTTTAGCTGCTAAGGAAACCGCCCGGCCTCTTTGTTCTTCATCAATTAAACCTTTTTTAAGAAGTGTTTCAATAATTGTCTGGTGACCACCCAAAGCCGCATAGCTAACAGCTTCTCCCCTACCCCTTGGATTTAATGTAACCTCTTTTATAAGGATGTTAACGATATCTAAATAACCACATAACGCGGCCTCAAAAAGAGCTTTAGTTAAGTTAAAAGGATCGATAGGACCATTATCTATAAGGTCATGCACAATTTTTAAATGGCCGTTCATAATTGCATATACTAAGGCCTTTCCCCGACCTTCTTCAGTAATTACTTCAGTATTAATTAGAAACCTCACCACGTTTCGATGACCCTTATCAGACGCTGATTGAAGAGCGGTAGTTATAGTTGTAGGGCTAATAGTCTCTCCATAAATAAGCGATCGGATAAGCCTTAGATCACCGTTTTCTGCAGCTTTAATAATAGCATTATTTCTGACCATAGTCGAATAAGGTAGGTAGAAAGGTATAATAAGAGCTAAGTGTTTATACATGGTTCTTTGGCTTAAATAACACCCATAGCTAGAGCTTGGACTTACTGGTAAGACGCATCGAGCAAATATATGAAATATGTTGTTAGCTGTGGAAACTATTGGGATCCAGTCGCAAGTTTCAAGGATAGCGTTTACTGAAATGCCATTCATAAATTAAAGCCTGAAAATTAGAAGATTATTTTATATATTCCATGAAGGTGGTTATGCACCACGCTTTATGCAAAATTGATTAGTTCTGATCTACTTTACGTAAATCATTCTTAGAATTTAAGTGATTTCCTTTAAGATTCTAGGAATGCTATTTGAAACCTTTAAGAGCTTCTTGATTTTCTCGGCATTATTCATTCAAAAAAATGCCCTAATCTTTTTTCATCATCCGATATAGAAAAATAATTCTAATTTTTTTAAAAATAACTTTTTGATAATCAAAAGCTTAAGATATTCTTCTCAGAAATTGCTGCTTGGCTACTTAAAAATTTTAAATTGATTCTCTTAGGTTAAAAGCTAAGCCATAAAATATAACCCCAGTTATTTATGCCAATCGATTCTGATTCTATCAACCTCTATTTAGCTCAACCAGATTCTATGCATTTAGCGGTTCAGGAAGGGGTTATTAGAGCCGTTGATGGCAATAAAAACACCGATGCTAGAGTTCATGCAGCCCATATTACAGCTTTTAAAGCCCTAAGAGAAGAAAGTGCCTCATTTCAAGTTCAACCCCTACCGATTGAAGAGCGCCCTGTTCCCCGTTCCTTATTAAGTTTTATAACCTCATTAACATCCCTTTTTGCTGCTCCTAAAAATCCGACTCAAATACTTTGGGAATGTGTGCAGTCTTGTGAATACGCCGAACTTTTTCGTTGGAGAGATTGTAATGGGAAGCAATCAGCTTCAGGAAAATACCAAGCACGTAATACAGCCATTACTAAAATTATACAAGCCTATGAAAACAGCGATACTGTATTAGATCTTAGCCATTTAAAATTGGGGACTCTTCCTAATTTTATTGGTAATTTATCTGAATTAAGAATCCTAAATTGCGAGCTATGCTGTTTAAAGGATCTGCCAGATTCAATTGGCGGCTTAAAACGATTAAGAGAACTCAAATTATCCTATAATTTACTTCATCGCCTACCCGAATCCATCGGTAACTTGAACCAATTAAGCAGTTTAAATTTAACTTCTAATACTCTTACCAATTTACCAGAGTCAGTTGGAGATTTGAACCTGTTACGATTATTGCATTTGGCAGGAAATCCCCTCACGTCCTTGCCAGATAGTTTATCTAATCTAAGTGCTCTTGAAGTTATTACCTTAAGGGAGAATTGCTTTGCTGCCCCCCCTCTTTCCCTTTTGGAATTGATACAATCAAGAGCTGGTAGCTTAAATATGGATGTTCGTGAAATCGCTGAAGGGACAATAAGTTTTGTTGTTAATAGGGCTGAACTTTTAGAAAATCCATTCAAATATCTAAGGATACTCGCGTTTGGTGGGATACCAGCTCGCGTCGCCTTTGCAAATATGCCAGCAATAGATGCTGGAGGGGTTTCTAAGCAATTTATTCACGATCTTTGTCAGGCTCTATTAGATCATAATGTTCTAAAAATCAATGATGCAAAATTGCCTGCCGCAGAAGCTTTCAAGGATCTTGAAGCCTTTACTATTTATGGACAATTTCTTGTGAAACTGGAAAAAAAGAATCGAGGTAAAACTGATCCTATTTTTACAGGAAGACTTTTTAATGATGCTTTTTTCAATATTTTAAAAGCAGTTTTAATAGAAGGCCCAGAAAAACCAAAAAAAAATGCTATTGCTGAATGGGTTTGTCTTGTGGATCCTATATACAAGCCTTTTTTAGATTTTATAAAAAACCCAAGTCCTCAAGAAGCTGAAATTCATAATATGAAATCTCAATTGGAGACTCTTGGAGAAGAATTCAATGAAGGAGTTGGCTTTGATGAAGAAAGGTTAAAAAATCTTTGTCTTTCTCGGTTTGATATTTTTTATAAAGCAGCTTTAGCATTAATTTTAGGATTAGATGAACACTTTAAAGGATTTATAATAGCTACGCCCATGGCTGTAGTTTCATCACAAATACAAGGACAAGCTATCGATAGGATTAGGCTTGCTTCTAGTTTTATTTATGCTCAAACTAGCCCCGTCATCGAGCAGAAAATAAGCTGGATAACTCAAAAGATTGTGGATGATAAAACCCCAGCATCTTGGTGTGAAAAGCTTTTATTTGCCATCACAGGTCAAAAAGTCATGGGCCCAGTTATACAAATAAAAGTGTCTGAAAGCTCTAGCCCAATACCCTCTTCAAGAACCTGTTTCAATCAGCTTTATTTAGATGCTACTCCCCTTTCAAAAAAGCAATTTTATAAAAATTTAGAGATGCTTGTTGATACAACCGATTTAGGTTTAACCTAATAATGATTTGGGCAAAAAAATACCTTAGGAATTAGCGCTCTCGCTTTTTCCTAAGGTTATTGATTGTTAATTAGCGATTAAAGGAACTAGACCCTGTTTTTCAGCTTTTTCTAATTCTTCTTTTAGTTTTAAGATTTTAGTAATTAATTTATCTTCGTTTTCTTTCATAGAGGCCAATTTTGCATCAATTGCTTCTTGCTCTAATTTAGAACTTGTTGATTTTAAAGCTTTTAATTCTTTACCTAGAGGATAGTTCGTAGCTCTAATCGCCGTATAATCTTCTTCTAATGATTTAAGCTCAGAAGCAATCATTTTTGTAGATTTGATTATAGGTAGTGAATGATCAGCATAATAAACATTCGCAGCAGCTTTTTGTACATCAACGTGAAGTTCCATAGCTT
>CAIPRZ010000172.1 GCA_903867585.1 uncultured Chlamydiae bacterium | reverse complement strand
GGGAAGTTTGTTTTAAGAAACGTTTTCTTTAATCCCCTTGCTATTTGTCATGTAAAAGATGTTTATAAACCCGATCTTGAGAAAGAGGCGACAAGCAGTCTTGGATCTTTAGACAGTAATCATCCTTACATGGAAGTTATAGCTTCACGAAAAAATTGCTTCTATGTAGGTGGTAAGATTGAGCCCCTAGCCTATCTCAAAGAATTAGATGCTCAAGAAAGCATCCTAAGCCCTGAAGAGATCAAAAATAAAATTAAAGCTGATGGGATAGAAAAATGTGTCGCTTTCCAAACACGTAATCCTCTTCATCAAGCCCATGTCGCGTTGATCAACGATAGTTTGAATAAAGCCGGCGATGAGGCGATGTTACTGCTTCAACCTGTTGTTGGCCCAACTCAAAATGAGGATATTGAACCAAACACAAGAAAAAAATGTTATGAAGCTATCTTAAATCAATTTGGTTCTCGTAAAGTTTTATTAACCTACCTTCCTCTTTCCATGAGAATGGCGGGACCCAAAGAGGCTCTTTTACACGCTCTTATTAGAAAAAATTGTGGTGCTACTCATTTTATTGTTGGTAGAGATCATGCAGGACCTTCTTCTAGGACCAAAGAGGGAAAATCTTTTTATCACCCTTTAGCAGCTCAAGAACTAGTTTCTCAATATGCTGATGAACTTGGAATCACCCTTTTGAAATCTAAAGAGATGGTATATGTCTATGACCTAGATCGCTACATAGCCGAAGATCAAGTTTCATCGGATCAAAAAGTAGGAAGAGTCAGTGGTACAGAGCTCCGCTCAAAACTTCAAAAAAATGAAAGTATTCCAGAATGGTTTTCCTATCCAAAGGTCTTAAATGTTTTAAAAAAATACTACCACAGTAAAAAAGGGGTGTGTCTTTATTTAACGGGACTTTCTGGATCAGGTAAATCAACGCTTGTTCAAGCACTAAAGGCTAAAATTGAAGATAATCCTTTAGAAACACGTGAAGTGGTTATTTTAGATGGGGATGAAATTCGCAAGTATTTGAGTGCTGGACTTGGATTTTCTAAAAAAGATCGATCTATCAATGTACAAAGAATAGGGTATACAGCAAGTCTTATCGTTCGTAGCGGTGCGATCTGTTTATGTGCCAACATAGCTCCTTATGCAGAAGATAGACTAGCTAACCGCTCTCTTATCAATAAGTATGGCAAATATGTTGAAGTATTTGTTAATACGCCCCTGGATGTTTGTGAATCTAGAGATGTTAAAGGCCTATACAAAATGGCCCGAGACGGAAAGATTAAAGAGTTCACAGGGATTTCAGATCCTTATGAATTACCCCAAGGATGTGAACTTCAATTAACAGATGAAGATTCTATTGAGGCCGCTTGCCAAAAGATGATGAAATTTCTGTAATTAGAAAAATAAAGGGCGCTCATCAGAGCGCCTTTTTTATATTAATTGGTTTTTAGATGAGGAAATCTTTCATAAAAAAGAGTTTTAGCAAATTCATAAAGCTCAATATCTGCCCAATTTCCTTTTTTTAGTTTTTCTTCATCAAAAGGCTCTTTGAGCCATTCAAGATTGCAGGTCGCATTTAAAAACCCAACTTTTAGTCCTAAAATCCCATCCATTCTTTTAGTATACTCATCTAAAGAATCTTGTAGACATTCAGAGAGTCCAAAAAAAGCAATTTTATATTTTAAATTAAATTTAGCACTTTCTAAATGATCTTGCATGTCAACGTTCAGATCGTAGGGGTTTAAAGAGCTCAGGTAAAGAGTTTGCAGATTAAAGGTATCAGATGAGGTGAGATAGCAGGCATTAGCAAACTCGCACTCCTCTTTGAATTTGGTGAGGTACTGATGCTTATAATAGAGTTTATAGCTAATTTGCCTCTTGACAGGATTTCTTAAGAGGGTAAAGCAACACACATCATTAGAATAGTTATCTAAATAATAAAAAGGTAAATGGGACCAAGAGATACTATTTTTTGTATGCGATATTAGCGTATTAGCTAAAAGATTTATAATTTTGCTGTCTTGACCGTTGGTTGGATAATGATAAAACTTTCCTCTAGGATTTAGATCTATAAGATCGTTACT
>CAIPRZ010000171.1 GCA_903867585.1 uncultured Chlamydiae bacterium | reverse complement strand
GCGGTGCTGGAAGACTGCCAGTTAGTCGAGCAGACTTAATGGCTGATCCCCGACAATTTCTCACAAGTTTTGCTAATAGTGGGATTCCATCAAGTATAGTATTCATTGGAGAACCTGCTCTTGATGTAGGAGGGGTAACTAAGGAATGTTTATTCTTATTATGTTCATCCCTTTTTGAAAAAGAGGTTTTAAAATTAAGCGATGCCCTTCCTTCTGTGGCTGAAGGGTCTACAGAATCAGCCGATCTTGAAGCTTATAAGTTATTTGGACAGTTTCTAGTTAAGCTTGAAGAAAAAAACAGAGGAAAATCAGATCCTATTTTTACCGGTAGGCTGTTGGATGATGTGGTTTTTAAGATGCTTAAAATCCAGATGGGGGAATCAGCGGAAGCTGAAAAACAACTAGCTTTAGCTTTATGTGCCTCTGAAAAAGTGACATCGATGGCCCCCTTAGGAGCTTTTTTAAAAGGTGGAGAGGGAGCAGAGGCTCTTGCTAAGGAACTCTTAGAATCTTTAGGTGAGGATGTTGCAACTTTAGATGCTGCAGGCCTAAAGGGCTTATGTTTGGCCCAATTTGAGCCTTACCGTAAACCTGTAGTGGCTTTAGCTACAGGGGTGTCTACTGGCCCTGCGTTAAGAGCCCATATCTTAGCTGCAGATCCAGCTGTCGTTTCAGCTCGTATCCAAGGAAGCCCCTTAGATCGAGTAAGACTTGTAGCGGCTATGCATTTACAAGCACGACCTGACAGTTTAACTGAGCCTCAGTATGCGGTTATGCGGCAAAAGTTTGCTTGGATTATAGAAAAAATCCAGGATGAATCTACACCCATAGAATGGCTAAAAGAGTTTCTTCAAGCCGTAACTGGACAAAGTGTGATGGGGGCCGGTTTAAACATCCGGGTAGATCAAGGATCAAGCCCACTACCAACAGCCTCGACATGCTTTAATGCATTGCGTATCGATACTACGGTTTTAACTAAGGAAAAGTTTTTAGAAAACCTGGAACACTTGGTTAAGACAAAAGGTTTTGGTAATACCTAGTATATATCAAAAGAATAACGTTAATATTGTTTAAGGCTTGCTTTATTATATATTATATTTTTATACGTCGTATTGGTTGGGATAAAATATGTATTAATAAAAGAGTGTAAAATATTGATATTATTTATTTGTCTGCATTTTGGAGGCGAGCCTCAGCAACTTTCCAGTTGATGTGGCTGACAAAGTTATTAAGATAATCTACTCGTTTGATACCATAATTTTTTAAGTAGGCATGCTCCCAGCAGTCCATGATAATAATAATATCATTAAAAATGGGAACTCCTACTTCGTGGCTTGAGATCCAAGAGTTGATGATTTTGCCTGATGTTTTATCAAAGTAGCTGATCACCCAACCGATACCACGAGTGAGTCCTGTTTGAATGAAATCTTTTTCCCAAAGCTCATAACTTCCAAAGTCAGAGTTAAGTTTTTTTGTGATCGATAAGCCATCAGTTTTCTCGCGCATTTTTGAAATGTTTTCAAAATAAAGCTCATGAAGTTTCATGCCGTTGAATTCAAACGCGTAAGCTTTTTTTAGGGCTGAATATTCATATGCTGACATTTTGCTAGAATTAAGAAGATCACTAAGCTTTTGATTAATCAGATTTGTTTGATTGACATAGCCACGATAAAGCTCAAAATGCTCTTTTAAAAGATCATCGGACAGTCCTTCCATTCCCAATAAATAATCAAACTTCTTAGCTTTATATTGAAAAGGGCTTAAAGATTGAGCCTCAGCAGAGGCATATGTCATAAAAATCATAAATAAAAGCTGAAAAAATTTAAGCATGTCTAACTTTTATGGTTATTATTTTATAATTAAATCATATAGCCAAGATCTTCAATATTTTTTTTCAAAGATTCGTAAACTATATTAGATAAAATATCAGCATGTGGAGTAGCCCCCTAAAACACCAGACCAGCTAGGATGCCAGTTTTAATTAAATAAACCGGGTCGGTTTCTGTATAAAACTGATAAAGTTTTTGACCACTT
>CAIPRZ010000170.1 GCA_903867585.1 uncultured Chlamydiae bacterium | reverse complement strand
GAAAATGCCTCATGGGCTGAAACCATCCCCGATCATGCCATCCATAAACTTGTTCAAGGACGATTAAATCCTAAAGAAGCCTTTAAAGAACATTTGGGGGATGAAATTTTAGAACTTGAAGCGCTCTATCGTTATCATTTTGAAAAAGGTTTTTCTCAGATCAATTTTATGGCGTCCGCAATTGCGATGATCGGCCTTGCTGTCGCTGTAGTAGCTTATCCAAGAAAACGCTTAACCGAGCATGAGCATCAGGATGTTCAACCATCACAGGAAGCTTTGTCACAGGATGTAAAAAACTTACCCTAATATTAACAAGAGCAATCGCCTCATCATTCAGATGAGTATTGGCTCCATACCGTGTATCACCAAGTATTGGTGAACCAATAGTTGCAAATTGGGCTCTAATTTGATGATAGCGTCCAGTAATTAATTTTACCTCGACCCAAGTCCAAGAAGGTTGTTTTTCGATCACTTTGTAATCAAGCTCTGATTTTTTACCAATTTTTTCATTAGTAACTTCGGCTTTATGAAGTTTATGCGTAAGATAGTGGATAAGATGTCCGCTATCAAAACTGGGAGCTTTTTCTAAACAAGCCAAATAGGTTTTTTCAATCTGTTTATCCTGCATCATCTTATGCATTCTTTCTAAAGCTTTAGAGGTTTTTGCAAAAATAACAAGACCTGTTGCTGGTTTATCTAATCGATGCACCGCTTTTAAATAGACATTACCAGGTTTTTGGTCCCTTTTTTTTATAAAATCTCTAAGTTTTGTATCTAAAGCGATGTCATGATATTCATCCGCTTCAGAAACCACCCCATGGGGTTTTAAAACTATCATCAAGTGATTGTCTTCAAATAGGATGTTAAAGGGGGTTTTGACGTCGGTATTCATAAAGTAGTAGGGTTGTTGCTGTTGATACATTTAACGAATCGGCTATGCCGAGCATGGGAATATTGACTTTGATTTTGCAGGCGTTCATCCAAAAATCGCTAAGCCCCAGCTGTTCACAACCGACAATAAGGGCTATTTTGCCTTGAAGCTTGCACTCTGTATAAACCTTATCTCCATAAGGGGTTGCTGCCATTAACGTAAAACCCTCTTTTTCTAAAAAATCAAAAGTCTCTTGCGAACTTGATTCACAAATAGGTTGCGTAAACAAAGTGCCAACAGAGGATCTGACAACATTAGGATTAAAAATATCGGTCCTTGGGTCTGAAGAAATAACAGCATCGCATTTGACAGCATCACAGGATCTCATAATAGAACCTAAGTTTCCCGGCTTTTCGATTCCTTCCGCAACAAGGATTAAAACGTTTTTTTTATGGGCGATTTTTTGATGAATCTGTTCCAAACTCAAATGGAAAAAAGGAGCTACTGCAACAAGACCATCGGGTCTATCTCGGTAGGATAATTTAGAAAATAAAGCTTCAGGAATTTGAAAAATTTCAGCTCCAGATTCCTTTACCTGCTCAATAAGCGCCTGTTCTTGGGTTCCTAAAAATAATTCAGGACAAATCCATAGTTCCAAAAGATTTTTTTTACCCAGAACCGCTCGGGTGATTTCCCTAAAGCCTTCTATCAAGAATTTTTTTTCTTTTTTCCTATCACGACGTTCTGCTAGGGATAAAGCTTTTTTAAATTTAGGATTTTGAGATGAAGTTATTAAAAAGGTCATAAACAAATAAAAAATTTTGTCTATGTTAACATAATTAGCCCTTAATTAACCCTTATAATTGATTTTTTAAACCTAAGGCTCCAGGGTTTTTAGATATTGGACAAGATAGCCAAAGGCGAAGGTGGCCGTTTTTTCCCTTATGATTTCTCGATCCCCTTTAAAATTACAGCTAAAGACTTTTACTGGCTGATTTTTTATCCCAATACCGATGTAAACAAGGCCAACAGGTTTATCTTTTGATCCCCCATCAGGACCGGCAATACCAGTCACTGCTATAGCGCAATCGGCATGGGTTTTAAGTAAAAGATTAGAGACCATCGCATCTGCTGTCTCTTTACTTACAGCTCCAAAGGTTTTTAAAATCTGGGGATGAATTCCTAAGATCTCTTTTTTCATTTCATCACTATAGACTACAAGTGAGCCTAAAAAATATGACGAGACGCCACTAATCGCTACAAGACGCGAAGCCATACTCCCCCCGGTTATTGATTCAGCCATGGCAAGGGTTTTATGATGCTTTTTTAATAGATCAAATACCGCTTTTTCTATCTTTCCATTGCTTGATTCAAAGAGATTGGCTTTAAAAAGTTTTTCAAAAAAATAAGCTGCTTGCTCAACTTCTTGTTGGATTGAGCCTTTAAACATTAATCTCACTACCCCATAACTGGGATAAATCCCGCAGGATACTTTAGGATACTGGGCCTGAATTTTTTTTAGATAAGGATCAATATCCACTTCAATAAGATCAAATAGATTTACCACCTTTTCATAAGGAGACATCACATAAGGAAAAGATTTTGTTAAAAGAGGGATTACCTCTTTTTCAAACATGACCTTCATTTCATGAGGAACACCGGGAAGAGCAATAAAAAGACAATCTTTCACCTTTATGCCTAAGCCCGCAGCAGTTCCTATGCTATTATTTAAAAGCAGGGCGCTTTCTGGAACCATGGCTTGTAACCGATGATAAGGCGTGTCCCCAAATCTCTCTTTTAGATCTTGGCCTAAATGGGGATCATAGACGAGCTGTTTTTGGGATAGTTTAGCAAATAAAGAGCGGGTCATATCATCGATAGTAGGGCCAAGACCTCCAG
>CAIPRZ010000169.1 GCA_903867585.1 uncultured Chlamydiae bacterium | reverse complement strand
CTTTACGGCTTTTATTGTCCTACAAAAAAATCTCCAAAAAAAATCTTATTTACTTTGAAAAAAAACATTGAATCCTGAAATATTTGTGCAATTTTAAAACTTAGGTTAATTTTTAATGAACAAATGTGGTGGATTTGTAAAGAACTTCAGAGATTTAGAGTTCAAAACCCCTTTCATTTTAATAACCTTAGTAAGAAGCGCGAGTCTGCGCTTTAAGACATTTTTAAGCCTTTTTTTGCTTGGCTTAAATGACGAAAAAGCCCCAGAGCTTTTCCATACAGGGAAAAATTCTGGAGCTGTTTTTTTTATAAACAACAAATGTTTTGCTCTGTCAAAACTACCTAGGAGATAATTATGCAAACAATCACAGAACAACTTTCTAAAGTTAATGCCTACTTCAGCTCTGTAAAGCCTGCATTAGATTTAGGTGACAGTAAAGTAGTTACTGTTGCTCTAACAGCACTAAGTTTAGTTGCAAGTGCTTTTAGTTATTTTACTTTGCCACACGTGATTTCTTATACACTTGTAGGTATTTCTGTGCTAGCAGTTGCAGCTACTGCTGCTTTATTTGCTAAAATAAGTCAAAAAACTGTTGAAGCAACCGAGAAAGTTGCAGCAGCTCCAGTTGTAACACCTGAAGTTACAAAACCAGTTGCTCAATCAACAAGTTGGATATTTTGGTCAAGTAAAGCTCCTGAAGCTGTAAAACCAGCTGTTGTTGAAGCTACTCAAGCTGATGCAAAAGTGGCTGCAGCGCCTGTAAAAGGTGCTGTTGTTGCGGTTAAAGCTGCAGAAGTTGCAAAAGCCTAGAATCCCCAAGAGAATCCAACTTCTCCATAGGCAGTTCTTTCATTAAAGAACTGCCCTTCCCATGAATAACCCTGATGATATTCAATAAAAATTCGAGCCCTTCGTCCTACTCCTTGAAGTTTACTAAATTCATATCCAAGCATATAGGTAGCATCAATATTCCAACGGTGCTGTTGATAGTTATCTATGTGGGCAGCAAAATAGGGCACTCCATAGATATTGTGCTTTAACATTTTTTGACCAAGCAGACGAATTTCCACACCATATTGGACATAAAAAGGTTTCATGATAAAGGTCCGATCGCTGTGAACGATAATCCCCGATCCTCCATAAACTCTTAAACTTTGAGAAAACTGGTAGGAGGTAAAAAAATCGATCGCTTCATAGCTGGGATTTACTCTGTCATAAACATACTGGGGATTATTACAAATAAACTCATCTCCAAGATGTGATGAAATATGGTAAAGCCTTGTTCTAAACGACCATTTGTCAAATGCATAGGTTAGCGGTATACAAAACATGTAATCAGCATTAACCAGTTCTGAAAAATCCCCGCTTTCACTATCGGGAAGATTGGTATAATTGAAAACAGCCCAAACGGCCCCTTCAATACCGATTTGTAAATCTCCGCGCCATCTAAAAGCGTCTTTCCATCGGTAAATAGGAAAGTCATCTCCAATAGATACAGCTGCTGCTGTTCTTCCGATGACCCTATCACCAAATCGATACGCCATGGAGTTCGTCGGTTCACGAGGATCTGCTACAAGAGGTTGAAATAAAACATAGGTTTGAGGAAACCAGACCCCTCTTAATCGGGGAGCTTCAAAATGTTGGGGCTCATCTTCGGTTTTACTTGTAACGATTTCGATTTCAACAGATTTAACCTCTGGAATTTCCTTCACGTAGGCTATGATACTGTTTGTCATTAGCTGGTTTTTAGGCATGTTGCATAAAACCACATGACCATTTTTATATTTGACAGTCACCTTATATTCGTAATAGTTCATATCTACAAGGGCTTGGATATACCCTTCTAGATATGTATCACTCTTATTTGCAAATGTTTCAATAGGGATGCAGTCACCACGAGTACGGGGATCTGAGGCAATAAGGGCTATATCTTCTTCGCCTAATTGCTCAGTAACCGTTTCGTTGATGGATAGAAAAAAAATACTGGTTGCCAAAATTGGCAGCATAAAATCCCTAAACCTAATTATAAATTATCTATAAGAAAAATTATAATTAGATTCTAGTTTTAATTATGCTAAGCACTTAAAGAACGGAAAAAAACTTGCCCTTCTTTAATTTTTTCAACTATTTCATAAATTGATAAACAGTCAAGGCAATTAACATCTTCAAGAACTGCTGGTGACAAACCAGAAGAGATCAGCATCTTGTTTAAGACAAGTATTCCTGTCGTTCTGATATTACCATCTACAAAAACATGCATCTGATCAAGATCTTGGCATAAGGCAGCGATCGCTGATAGCTTTTCAGATTCAGTCTCTTTTCTTGCTGTATAAAATTTATCAATGCAAAAATTAACATAAAATTTGCAAGATTCAGTTCTTGTCGGCTTTAGTTTTATAAAAGACAACTGTTTAGCTGAAAGATCAATCGTTTTTTCAGGATTAACTATCGCATCTTTAAAAGGGAAATAAGTTTGCCCTTCAAATTCACATTTAGAAAATTTATGCTTCATCAAAAGTTCTTCATATCCTTTTGCAGAAAGAGTTGAACCTAAAATAACTTGAAAAGCCTCTGCTCCATCACCAATAACTCTAAATCCCATAGGTATACCAAAGGGAGCATCTTTTGACCGGACATCAAAACAACAACTGTCATGAAGCGCCTGATAAAGATCACAGGTAAGCGGGCTATCTAGTGTTTTTAGCATAAATTCATACCCTTCTAACATACAAAGAAGATAGTTAGTCTCCTCTTTATCAGAAGCGTAACGGCCCTTACTCAAATCTTTTCTTTCCATAAATAAAAGTTTATAGGCATCTTCGATCTTTAATCCGCTATAAAGATCTGGAAAACAGGTTTTCATTAAACTAAAAAGTTTACGCTCTTTTTCATCAACTGCCATTTCATATGACGAGGCTGAATATAAAGCCCGCCCCCTAAAAAAGTCAGTGGCGCCGCCTATGGATGATCGAGGAAATCCGGACATAGATATTGTCATATTAAAAACTCGTATAATAAATTAAATTGTACTAAAAAGAACTTTATTAGTTAAAGACTATTAATAATAATGATATAATTTATGCCATTAATTAATAATTTTCACTATGACTCCTTTATCTGCAGTTAGATTATCAAATAAGCTACAATTAGAATGCGAAGAATTTTTCTCTATTACGAATAAAGATACAGGCCGGATTTCTACTGAAGCAGCCAGTCCAGAGCTTGAAATCTCCTCAGCTCCATGCTCTCCTTTAAGAACAGGACGATTTTTAGTTTATAGCCCAGGAACCGATCCAAGGTCCCCATCTACGACCCCTTTTCCTCGAACTAGCCCCCTAAATATCCGATCATCACCTTTGACATTTAGTGTTTCGCGTTCTGCAAGCCCCCTATTTACTGAAGCGTTTGCGGCCCCAGCAGGTGGTGCAGGTAGTGCTGGCCCTTTGTCGGGTATACTAAAACCCCGTTTTGAAACGACCCTACCTGACTTTTTAACTCAAAGTCCTGAAGTATCTTTTCGACCTTTTGAATCATCAAGAACCCTGGATCTTGAAAGATTCATCACTTCTAAAAGACTTGTTCCGTATTTCTTAATAGATTCTGCCGATCTTTATAAACTATTTATAGATCAAAAAAGATGGGTTGATCCCCGTGGCGGCATCTTTTTAACAGATAAGACATTTGATGTAAGAGAACCTGGCTACATGATGGCGATGAAAAAAGCCTTCCAATTTTTAATGAGCGCTCCTAAAGGAGCTTATTTGTTTAGTGAATATTTAAACCCTTCCTTTCTAGAAGAACTTCATGCTTTAGCTGTAGAAGGTGTAAATTCAGTAAGAAGACAAGATAATAATCCAGAAGGAGAAATTATCTCGAGCGAACCCTTAAGAATGGGTTTTAGAATTCCAGGAGATCGAAATGGTGAGTCTTTTGGTCTAAAAAAAGGATTTGAAGCAGTTCCAGGCGAAACTTCTGGAGCCACGGTATCAAGTCATGGGGTTCATCAGCTTGTTGATAAATTAAAAGATCAGGTTTATAGCTATACAATAGATGAGTCTCCAGATACATTTTTTGTCTTTGGTGATGCTGTAGCTAATTCCAAAGAATTTAAAAATCATGTGAATAAAAGGACTGAGCTCCCCACCTCTATTAAGTTAAGACCCGTTCCCTATGGAGCTTCATTAGAGCCCTCTATTTTAACTATTATTCAAACGTTTTTAGAAACAGATAAAATAACTGAAGAAGAAAAATTACAAGCAGTGGCAACCCTTGTCCAAAACCTAGATCAATTACACCCTTTTTATGACGGTAATATTAGAGTTTTTGCCCTATTACTTATAAATCGACTTCTTTTTGATTTAGATTTAACGCCGACCTGCCTAGAAGATCCTAACTGCGTTGACTGCCTAAGCATTGAAGAAATTATTATAGAAATTAGGAAAGGACAGGCTCATTTCTTAAACCTTAAATCCCTCTAATTTACTAAATACCTCCAGTTGATATTATTCTTTCAAAACCTTTAGAATACTCTCACCTTCAAGGGGGCAATAGCTCAGTTGGTTAGAGCAACGGACTCATAACCCGT
>CAIPRZ010000168.1 GCA_903867585.1 uncultured Chlamydiae bacterium | reverse complement strand
GCTAATGAATCTGGAACTTTTACGCTTGGAACAGACGGCAAGTTAACAAATTCTGGATATGTAGCCTACTCAGCGGGCGTTGTTAACCTAGATGGATCGGTGACCAATAACACAGGTGGTGATATCGGTTCATATGCTACAGATTTTACGCTTGGAACAGACGGCAAGTTAACAAATTCTGGATATGTAGCCTACTCAGCGGGCGTTGTTAACCTAGATGGATCGGTGACCAATAACACAGGTGGGTATATTGGTTCATATGCTACAGGGTTTACAATTGGGACAGTAGGTGAATTAATAAATTCTGGAATCGTGGCAGACATAGGCATCTATGCTAGCGGTTTTGTTACCATTTATGGATCTGTGACCAATAACGCAGGTGGTAGTATTGGTGCATATGCTACAGGTTTTACAATTGGAACAGCAGGTAAATTAATAAATTCTAGTTCTGGATATGTAGCATGCAGCGGTGAATACCCAAGCGGCACTGTTGATATATATGGATCGGTGACTAACGAGGGATATTTTGGGGAAAATGCAAACAATATAAACTTATTTAATGGTATTTTTTCTAATGGCACCACAGGCGTAGTGGGAACTACATCCCTAGCTCTTCAAGGTGGCCAATTAGTTAATAATGGTACAGTTATTGCAAGTCCTGGGCATTTTATTGCCGGCACATTTAATGGATCTGGGAATTTGATTATTATTGGTGATTCAAGTGGAAGTATTCCCATCACTCAAGGAACTATTTATGTCGGTTACTCGGGTGAGGCTGGAGAATTTACCGCAAGTAATGATTTAACAAGTTATGTCAATGTAGCCGCAACCGGTGTTCTTCTTGGAACCTCCACTATAACTAAATTGCTTGTCAGCGGGGATTTAAAGCCCGGATTTGGGTCTGATTTTTATAACTTGGGATTAATTACTGTTTCTGATAGTGCTACTTTTAATGGTACTTTAGGGATTGATATCAACGGCACAGCAACAGACTTATTAACAACTAATGGAGAGTTAAATTTAGGCTTAAGTTCAGTCCTTAATCTATCTGCGATATCTATACAAAACCAAAACTACACTATTTCTAATTATGGAAGTCGTTCAGGGACCTTTAGTGTAGTCAATTATCCCACTGGATTTGGTTCAACCTATAACCTTGTCTATAATCCAACTTCCCTTGTTTTAGAAGTTTCAGGAGTGGCTCCTGGAGGCTCAATAACCTGGACTGGTTCGATATCTAGTGACTGGCAAACCGCTGGAAACTGGTCTGGTGAAGCAGTTCCCTTACTACCAAATGATATTTACTTTAATACTTGGGGTGAGGGAGCTCCTAACGGTAGTGTAACTTTAAGTGGGGAAGTAGGCTATGCCCAATCGATGACATTTGTAGCTGGAGGGGAAAATTTTACCTTTATATCTGGAACCATCCAGCTTCAGGGATCAACATCACCTGTAATTAATGGTACAGGTAATCAGGATTTTCAATGTGATATTAGTTTAAAGCAATCAAGCACCCTCTATTCTTCTGGGCTATTGACGTTCAATAATCTTTATGGTTCTGCAAGTCCTGTAAGTGGACAAAGTTTAACCTTAACAGGGTTGGGTGAATATACTATCAAGGGAAATTTCGGTTATAGCTTTGGTGTTATTGATGTAAATAGCACAAATGTAATTAATAGCTCAGGATCTATTGGAAAATTTGCAGGTACAGTTAATTTATTAAATGCTTCTATATCAAATCAGGGCCAAATTGGGGAACATGCTAGCAATGTGTATATAAATGGTGGTACTTATACAGCCAGTGTCAACACGGTTGCTCCAACTATTGGGTGCGGATCGGTAGGCTATCCCTCTGGTACCGTTCAAATTACAAATATTAATATAGTTAACCCTCCTACAGCAGGGATTGCCAATAATGCTACAAAACTAATCACTACAGCAAATGTTGAATTAACTAATAGCGGTACTATCGGTTATAACACCCATTTTCTTACAATAAGCGGCTCTATTACCAATAATGGCACAGGAATTTTTGGAGTAAATACTAATGGGTCTTTTTCAGATGTTACTATTATCAATAATGGAGTTTTTGGCTTAACCTCTTCTATAAATCTTTTATCGGGGACCCTTTCTAATTTTGAAAGCGGGCAATTTGGTAGTAATGGGACCATCAATTCAAGCATTACGATTATCAATGGGGATTCTCTTCAAAGTTCTAGTTTTGGATACAACGCCTCCATTACTATAAATGGGGGTTCTATTACAAATTTAGCCAACTTCGCTAATGGAGAAGGGGTCACTTTGACCTTAAGCGGTGGTGATTTTTATAATAGTGGGACCGTAGCTGATGGCAGCAGCTCAGGACCTATACCCGTACCACCTATTCCTCCACTAGGATTCAAGGAAACAGCAAAAAGATCGCGACTTAATGCAACAAAGCCCAGTTTGTTACAAAGATTACCTCAAGAATTAAGCTACCTACCGATGTATGGGATTATCAATCAACTTCAAAACACCTCTGATGCTTCTATAAAAAAAGTTATTGATGCCCTTTTCGCCCTGCCTAATGAACAAAAAATGCAAGCTCTAAAGGAGCTAGCTCCTGCATTTAAACTGGCTCAATATAGTCTTGAGAAACTGGATTTATTGATTCATAAAGAGCTAGAGACATCCCTTTACACAAAACAAGATGGGATAAGACCTTTTGTAATGGCAGGTTACGATAATTTAGCTCAGTCCGCTTGGGATTCTTATCAAGGCTATAATGTGAATAGCTTTTATCAATTTGTAGGGTTAAGTGGGGATTATAAAAAGATTAAAATCTTAGGAGCTCTTGGAACAAGCCAATCCTTTATGACCCTTGATACTAATTCAGCCAATGCTAGCTACTATACCGCTTACGCCGCTTTCGGCTTATCATCAGGACATAAAAGATGGCATTACGGCATTGATGGTTTATTTGGTTACAGCTTCTTTTATGGAAATCGATCTATTGCTTTATTAAATGAAACAGCAACTACGGATCACAATCTTTATAACATTTCTGTCGATAGTAAATTAAGTTATGATTTTACTGCCGGTAACAATAGTTTTAGCGCCTATGAGCAGCTTGGATATATCTATGGTCAAGAGCAAGCCTACCAAGAAAGTGGGGCCTCAGGAGCGAATTTAACAGTGAATGGAGAAAATATTTCTGTTATCCGTAACGCTTTAGGATTTACTGTCGATACTAAAATCAAATCTTGGGAAACTCAAACAGCTCATAAAAAAAGACATGATTTCCATCAAAATGGAACCCAAATTTCTTTTGATGAAGAGACTGTCTCTATGCATAAAGATGAAATCCGAGTATTCTTAGATGGTTCTTGGGTGTATGACTACTACCTCAATACCAATAACTTCCAGGCTTCTTTTACAGGCACCAATGTTTACACGACAGTGAATTTAGGAGTTCCTATCCAAAATTACGGAAGAGTTCGTGCTGGGTTTAACGGCACCCATAAAAAATACAATTGGCAGCTGGCCTATACAGGTCTTTTTGGACAAAACTATATTGAAAATTCAGCGAGCCTCTTTTTAGGACGTAAATTCTAAATTTTTTTTAATCCCTTAAGAAAATTCCTAAAGCTCTAAACTTTTAAAACAGATACAATCTCCCTTTTGCACTCCCTAAATTTTGAATAAAAATAAAATTAACAAAAAATAGACCTTTTTTAGCACACAATAAAAAGCCCCTTAACGCATATGCCACAAACTGTCCTTGATGAGATTTTATTTTCACGTTCTACCTTTCAGGGGGTCTGTCTTGAGGGCAAAGAGCCTTATTATCCGTTGATTCAACTTGGTGAGGATAATTTAATTCTTAGTGCTATTTGCTCTTGTGGATCAGATGATAATATCTGTAAGCATGCCAAACTGCTTTATGAAAAAGTCATCACCCCTCAAGGTACTAACCTTTCTGAAGAGTATGAAAAAAGTTTTATAAAAGCCTTTTTTACCGATTTTTTTTCCGTGCATGAAGAATCGGAAATTAAGCTTCATTTAGGGGCCTCTACTTTGATGGGAGACTTTGGTGAAGATAGTTTAGAATTTAGTGGGCCCCTTAAAGATTTGAAAGAGATAAAAACGCTTTTATCAAATGATGAGATAAAAGATGAGACGAACTCTTTAGAATTCTCCTCACTTCCAGAAAATGAGCTTTATTTATATCAAAATAAAAGGCCCTCGTTTGATTTTAGATTTCGCTTAAGTGTTTATAATGATTTGGCAAAATACCTGTTTTTAAAACAGGATTTAAAAAAAGCCCATATAGATATTAAACATGTTAAAAAAGATCGATGGGAATTAGATATCACCGTTTTTCATTTTAAAATTAAAGCCCAAATCTCATCAGAGGTCCTCCAAGATCTTGTTCCTGAATTTGATCCTTCTCTAACAAAAACACCCCTTTATCAAGGATCTTTTGATCAGAAAATAGAGCTCCATTTCGATCCAAAAAATGGGGAGCTGATGATCGATAAAAAGAAACAAAAACACTTAAGTGCTAAACTTATCGATTTAGGAGATTTTGTTTTTCTTCCAGAGGTAGGCTTTTTTTCTAAAGAGCTTGATCCTATTTTTAACCAGAACAAGATAGAAGATGTTCCTGTTTTTTTTAAAAAATATCGCTCGCATATTAATCAGCTTTTACATGGGGTCCAGTTCCACCCACAAAAAGAAAAGGCCCATTATAAACTGGAGATGAGAGACGATGGTTTTTTAACCATTTCTTTAGATAAGGCCGGTGAGATCTTGATTGATGCTGATAAAGATCATCTATTTAACCCCTATATTCTTGTTAAGAAAAATACCCTAATTGAACTTGAAGGGGTCCTTTTTGATGAACTTGTAAAAGTTATACCTAAAGAGAGTTTAAAAACTTTTCTCAATAGGCATCGCCATTTCTTAAAAGATTATCCCGGATTTGAATGGCATATGGCCTCTGTTCAGGAAAATCTAGATTATGTTTTTAATGGTAAAGAGCTCGAATTTACTCAGAAAAAAGGGGAAGACAATCCGATCGATTTTATTGATTGCGGTGAGTTTATCTATATTCCACAAGCTGGTTTTTACCCTAAAGTCTCGCTTGAAGGGGGCGCTAAAATAGTTTCTGGATTAAAGGTTCCTAAAGAGTCTTTAGAATCTTTCCTTAACGAGAATCGGGCCGATCTTGCTTTAATCAAAGGTTTTTTTTGCCACCATTCTCCCTTAGAAAATGTTATACTTTCGATTGAGCTTTCTGATAAAGGGTCTCTCAAAACAACCCCTGTTATGGTTTTAAAAAAGGGCTTTACTCCCGAAAAGGTTTTATGGCTTGGCTCTTATACTTATACCTACGGTATGGGTTTTAAAGAGGTGCCAACAGAATTTAAACTCCCAGTATTATTTGCCCATCCAGCCCGTTTTGGTCTTCATGAACTCTTTGGTCTTTTGGATGTATTACAATCTGGTCTTAAAGAGCGGTTAAAAATCGATTCTAGGTTAAAAATCCCGGATAAGATTGAACTCAATATCGAAGAGATCACCCATGAAAAACCCTATCTTGCTACCGGTTTTTATAGTTCAAGTTTAGGTAGATGTCCTCTTTCTTTTATTAAAAAAGCGTATGAAAAAGGGGAGCGTTCGGTTTGCTCGGATGCAGGGCTTATTGATTTAACCGATGAGAGATTTGGGTTTTTAAAACATTTAACCCTTAGTAAAGAGGGACTCTTTTCCCTTGATGCTCTGAGCTTTTATAAGCTGAGCCTTTACGAGCAGATGATCTTTTCTGAAAGCTTAGATGAGCACCCTTTTATTAAATCTCTTAATGTTCATGAAGATAATGCTGTTTTAGATTTAAAAGGGTATACAAGCTCGCTAAGGCCTTATCAAGAAACTGGGGTCAGATGGCTTCAGAATCTTTTTAGATTGGGATTGTCTGGTCTTTTATGCGATGAGATGGGTCTTGGTAAGACTCACCAAGCCATTGCTTTCATCGCAGTCTTATCTAACCAAAAGCCTCATGTTAAAACTTTAGTTGTTTGTCCTACATCGGTTTTATATCATTGGGAAAGGCAGCTTAAAAACTTTTTACCTCATCAAAAAGTTCACCTATTCCATGGACAAGCCCGAAGTTTTAATCAGCAAGCTTATAATGAAGGTATTATCCTTACCTCTTATGGGGTTTTAAGAAGTGACTATGAACTCTTTTCTCAATTAAGTTTTGATTTAGCGATTTTTGATGAATTACAAATCGCTAAAAATCCCCATTCCAAAATTTATGCGGCCCTTTCAAAAATTCAGACGTTGATGAAAATAGGACTTTCAGGAACTCCTATTGAAAATACGATTGAAGATCTTAAAGTTCTTTTTGATCTTATTTTGCCAAAACTGTTACCAAAAACTTCTGAATTTAAAGAGAAGTTCTTAATTCCGATTGAGAAAAACTATGATAAAAAAGCGCGTGAGCGGCTTAATCGGGTAACAGCCCCTTTTATTATGCGAAGACTCAAAAAAGATGTGCTTAAAGATCTTCCTGAAAAAGTGGAAACCGATATGCTCTGCCATCTTTCTGACTACCAAGAACATCTTTACCATAAAATTGTTCAAGAGCAAAAAGCATCACTGATGAATATGGTTGAAAGTAACAAAGAGGGAACGCTCCATATTTTTGCCCTCCTTACAAAGCTTAAACAGCTTTGTGACCATCCAGCCCTTATTGAAACAGAGCTTGATCCTTATAAAGAAGAGATGAGCGGAAAATGGGATCTATTTGTAGAGCTATTACAAGAAGCTAGAGATTCAGGACAAAAAGTTGTGGTCTTTTCCCAGTATCTTGGGATGCTTAATATCATCGAGAAATATTTAAAAGAGCACAATATCGGCTATAGTTCTCTACGCGGCTCTTCGATGGATCGATCAGAACAAGTAAGACGATTCCAAGAAGATCCAACCTGTGAAGTTTTTGTTGGATCTCTTTTAGCATCTGGTGTGGGGATCGATTTAACAGCAGCTAGTGTTGTTATCCATTACGATCGCTGGTGGAATCCTGCTAAAGAGGCCCAAGCGACCGATCGGGTTCACCGGATTGGTCAAAATCGGGGAGTTCAGGTCTTTAAACTGATTACTAAAGATACCATCGAAGAAAGGATCGATTGGCTGATCAAAGATAAGCTTCGCTTAATCGATACTCTTAATACCGATGAAGGTCCTGATTTATTTAAAAACTTCTCTAAAAAAGAGTTGATTGAGCTTGTGGAGTCGTTGAGTTAACTTAAGCGATGTGTATCCCTCTAGGGGGCTTGAAAGAGCCCAGGAAAGCCGGCTCAAATTAAATATATACTTATTTCTTTAATCCATAATTATTACAAACTAATAGCAGTTTTATAGTAATAACAATTTATTTTTTATAATGATTCACTAAAACGCCTGATTTATAAACATAGATTGTGGTATATTATAAGCCAAAATTTTAAAGGTTCATTTCATGCCAGCCATACCTAAACTTGCCATTGTAGGACGCCCTAATGTGGGTAAATCGGCTCTTTTTAATAAGCTTTGTGGGCGTAGGATCTCTATTGTCGATGAGGCTGAAGGGATTACCCGTGACCGTATCTATGCTAAAGGGGACTTTTTTGGTAAGGAATTTGAGCTTATCGATACAGCCGGTCTTGATTACCGCTCAAAAGCTCCTTTCAATGAACTCATGCTAAGACAAGCTGAAATTGCTATTGAAGAGGCAGACACTTTAGTATTAGTGGTTGATGGAACTATAGGCGTCCACCCTATGGATGTTGAAGTAGCGCGTATTCTTTTAAGAACTAAGAAGCCGGTTTGCCTAGCGGTTAATAAAATTGACCATCCAGAACAATCTGCTAAAATGCACGAGTTTTATGAGCTAGGGATTAGTAAAATGCTCCCTATTTCTTGTACTCATGGCTACCATATGGCCGAGCTTTTAGAGATGGCATTTAAAACAGTAAGTTTTGATGAGGCTTCTAAAGAGCCTAAAGAGGGGATCCATGTGGCTATTATCGGCCGTCCTAATGTGGGTAAATCTACCTTGATTAACCACCTTTTAGATGAAAATAGATGTATTGTAAGCCCTATTGCGGGAACGACCCGTGATGCGATCGATGTTAAAGTAGAGGCTTTTGGCAAAAAATATACCTTTATCGATACTGCCGGAATCCGAAGAAAATCGGGAGAGAAAGAGGTCGTTGATAAGTTCGCTTATATGAGAACAGAATCAGCTATCCAAAGAGCGGATGTTTGCGTTCTTATGATTGATGGGGAAACGGGGTTAAGTGCTCAAGAAAAACGGATTGCCCAAATGATTGAAGAGGAGGGTAAAACGTGTGTGATTGCTCTTAATAAATGGGATAAAGTGAAAGGATTTAGAATGGAGCATTGCTTAAAAGCTCTCCAAATGGAGGCCTCCTTTTTAGCCCATTGCCCGACTCTTTTTATGTCCGCTTTAGAAGGAAGAAACGTTGATAAGATTTTTGCCCTTGTTGATAAAGCCTATGCCGCCACTACTCAGCGAATTACAACCGGTCAGCTTAATAAGTTTATTGAAAAAACCCTTCAAAAATACCACCCGCCAATGCTCAAAGGGAAAAGACTTCGTATTTACTATATGGCCCAAATTAGTATCGAACCTCCCCGTTTTGTGGTCTTTGTTAATAAAGCCGAGCTGATGGCAGCAACCTATAAAAAATATTTGATTAATGCCTTTAGAGAGACCTTTGACTTTTCAGGCTGCCCTTTAGAATTTATCCTTAGAGGTAAGAATGAATCTAAAGAAGAAAGACATGCTAAAGAAGATGTTTTAGCTGCTAAAGCTGAGCAGGTTACAAATTTTGATGATTCAGAATTTGATTTAGATGCGGTGCCTGATCTTCAAGAAGAACTTGATAACTCTTATTTCAATTAATTTAAGTTTTAATTCTAATTTTGTTATAATTCATTAAAAAAATAATTAACTTGGAATTATTATGACACAATCTATACAAGCAAGATCGTTAAACGTGCTTTGGGAAGCTCAAAAAGAGGGATTAAAAGCCTCTTATAATCCTGTCTTTCCAGAAGTAACTAATGACTACATCAAATCGTGTCATGTCGTTCCAGGCACTTTTTGCCGCGTTTATAAAACCCTTTATGATTCTGTAGCAGCTGTTCATTACGGAGCTTCAAAAGTTGTTCAAGCAACTTGTTTTGTTTTTGGAAAGATAGATCAAGGCTTAAATAATATTTTGCCCTATAGATTTTTAAAACAGAGGGTTTTTGTAGTTTATAACTATGTTCTTCCTATTAACCCCATCAACGGTCAAAGACAATTTAATTTATTTTCAAGAAATGCTGAAAAGTTTTTGGGTGATAATATTTTTTATCCCATTAATTCCTACCGTTTACTTGAATCTTCAGCAATATCGCTGACTTCGGGTAAAAATTATTCTTCTATCACTGCAGACGTTACAGAAAAATTAAATGCTAGTGTTAATAGTGAGATCCTTAATCCTAACGGGCAAACTCCTTTTAATTACCGTACGAAGCTGGCCCATTCTCATCAAATCAATGCCTTTGCTTGCCCAGGGGGCGGAATGGTTGTTTATGATGGTTTAATCAAAGAGCTTGAAAGAGAATTTGTATTAAAAAATCAAGGTTCTAAAGCCATTACATCTTCTACAGTTACTCTTCTAGATGGAAGCCAAGAGACGATTGATTTAAGTGATGTAAGACTTGAAGATGTGACAGCGGCTTTAATCGGTCATGAAATGACTCACGCGGCCTCACGCCACTCTATGGTTGTAATTACTGCTAATTTAATTACAAAAGTTCTTTATTCAGCATTCAAATACCTAGCTATTGGTTATATGAAAGCTAATGATCAAGAGTATCAATCCCTTTTAAAAGCTCCAAAATCAGATAAAAGTGCTATAACTCAATTAAAAAAGAAAGAAGAGCACTACGAAAAAATGCATGAATCTTCTGATTGGGTTTTTTCTAAAGGGTTAGATCTTTTGAGTTTATTTAGATCCCGTCAAAATGAATTTGAAGCTGATATTACAGGGATGTATTTAGCAGCAAATGCTGGTTTCAATCTTAAAGGGGCCATTTACCTCCAAGAGTTCTTTGAAAAAGAGGCTGGTAGAGATTGGTATCCTGATTTTTTCTTGACACACCCTACATCGGCTCGTCGTAAACAAGCTTTATTAGCTGCTTACGATACACTCAATAAGCAGCCTAAAGCTGCGGATTCAAGATCTGCTTAAGGCACTGGATCTTTTTTAATCCAGATATTGTCCTCTAAAAAGACCCTTGGGTACATCCAAGGGTCTTTGTTTTCACCTATAATCTAAAAATTCCTAAGAGCTATATATAAAATTTTTAATACTATAACTAAAGAGATGTTT
>CAIPRZ010000167.1 GCA_903867585.1 uncultured Chlamydiae bacterium | reverse complement strand
GTGAAGTTTCATTAATTATGAAATTATAAGAAATAGATTTGGTTATAAGAGAAAAAAAAAGCAACTAGAGCCTAGTTGCTTTTTTGAAGAATTTTATTAGGGACTAAATTTTAATAAATTTGTCGCCTGGACGTCCATGATGCGGAGGTTGTGGAGGATTATGAGGATGAGGAGTGTGGGATTTACCACCAGATCCACCGCGACCTTCCATAATATCTTTAACTTTTCCTCTCCATCTTTCTACACACTCTACAAAAACTGGCGCAAAACGGCGTAAAGCTGAAGGATCTGTACCTACACCCATTTCAACTACGCAATGCATAAGGATAAGGCCTTCAGGAACAGCGACTCCGACTCCACCACCAGCCATTTGACCGCCGAGCATGGAACCCTCAAGAAGGGCCTCATAAAGAGCAAGTTTGGTCTTATCATCTTGTGGTAGCCCATCAAGCACTGGGGCATATAAATAAAGACGATCAGAATTAGGTTCGTAAGTTAAATGTAAAGAAAACTCGTTATCTATTCCTAAAATACAAGTATTATTTTCATCGAATGACAATCCTTCGAGGTTAAGCTCTTTAGAGAATTCTTTCAGATTAGACTTGGCATTTTCAAAAGACATTAGTTCACCTTTTAACTTTTTTACTTAATCCTAAAGCTCATGAGGATTTATTTCGAGTATTCTTTTGAATTATTTGTAACTTTCTTCTATTGATAATCTAAAAGGCTCTATGAATACCAAACCTGGATCACCCTCACCTCTTGGGCTTAGCTTTGAAGGGGATCAAGTTAATTTTTCATTACATATTCATGAAGGGGCTTCATGCACCCTTTTGCTTTACGATAGAAAAAATAATCTGAAACACACCCTTGCTCTAAATCCTCAATTAAATAAAACCGGCTCAATTTGGCATATTTCATTAGATTATTCGTCTATTAAGGAAATGGATTATGAATATCTAATCAATGATAAACATAAAGTTTTAGATCCTTATGCTAAATTTTTGAATACTTCTACTAAATGGTCAGAAGGGGCAAAACCGGGCCATGTGAAGGGCTTAGTATTAAAACCAGACCCCTTTGATTGGGAGCAAACCGAATGCCCTAATTTACCCATAAAAGATTTAATTATTTATGAGATGCATGTTCGCAGCTTTACTATAGAAGCTAAGGTTAAACATCCTGGAACATTTTTAGGCATTATTGAAAAAATCCCGCATTTTAAAGCGTTGGGAATCAATGCCATTGAACTCATGCCGATTCATGAATTCAATGAATGTGAAAATCCCCATACTGGGCTTTATAATTATTGGGGTTACAGTCCTTTGGCCTATTTTGCTTTTATGCAACGCTATGGATCAGGGCCTGGAAATATTCTTAATGAATTTAAAATGCTTGTGAAAGCGCTTCATAAAGAAAAAATCGCCATTATCATCGATGTGGTTTACAACCATACCGCTGAAGGGGGGAAAAACGGATGCCACTATCACTTTAAAGATTTAGATCCCCACTATTATTTGAAAGATCATCATGGCGAATTTGTCGATTATTCAGGCTGTGGCAACACCTTAGATGCCAATCATTTTCCTTCCTATAAAATGATTTTAGACTCTCTTAAGTACTTAGCCGTAGATTGCCATGTCGATGGATTTAGATTTGATTTAGCCTCCACCTTTTATCGTTCCAGTCATGAAGTATTATCTCACCCACGAATTATGGAATCGATCCTAGATGATCCGGTCTTATCCAAAAAAATTCTCATTGCTGAGGCTTGGGATGCAAGAGGGCTGTATCAGGTCGGTAAATTTCCTAAACCTTTTGCTGATTGGAATGGTGCTTATAGAGATAAAGTGAGAGCTTTTTTAAAACATGATCATCATTCAAAAGGGGCTTTTGCAGATGCTGTCTGTGGAACTCACAGTTTATATGGAAATAAAACTCCTGATTTAAGCATTAACTTTATCACAGCCCATGACGGATTCACTTTGCATGATTTATTTAGTTATAATCACAAACACAATTTAGCCAATGGAGAAAATAATCGGGATGGATCGGATCAAAACTTATCCTATAATTGGGGTCATGAAGGACCGACAACAGATCCGGTTATTTTAGAAAAACGGGAAAAGTTGCAATCGGCAAGCTTTGCTATCTTACTACTCTCATTAGGGACCCCTATGTTACTTATGGGCGATGAATATGGTCACACAAGAGAAGGGAACAATAATGCCTATTGTCAAGATAACAAGCTTAACTATTTCCTTTGGGATAAAGTTGATAACCACCAAATAGAAAAAATAAGCCGTTTAATCCAGATAAGACACCATATTAAAAGGCTCTGTTCAGATAAATTTTATGATTCAAAAGAAATCAGCTGGCATGGGTTAAAATACAACAACCCAGCTTGGGATAAAGATGATGGCCCCACTTTTCCACGGTAATCACATTTCCAGCCAAATTCGCATTCAAGGTGTTGAGAAACACCCCCAACCTCACTGATTCTTCCAGCTCTTCGAGTGCCTCCCC
>CAIPRZ010000166.1 GCA_903867585.1 uncultured Chlamydiae bacterium | reverse complement strand
CTTTATTTAGAAGCCAAAGAATTAGAAGATCCCAAAATTAGAACTCTCATTGAAGTATACAATCAGTTAATTGAAACTATTGAAGATCAATTTTCTCGGCTTCAGAAAAAGCAAAAGCAGCAGCGCCTTATTCTAGAAACCCTTGAAGAAGGAATATGTCTTGTTTCTCCAGATCAATCCAATAATTATGTAAATTCTCAAGGCTATCATTACCTTAAAGCAGAAAAAGAAGGTAATGCCCAAAATCTATTTTCTCATTCAGAACTTGGGGAAAAAATTAAAGATCTCCTAAAGCCCTCTGTAAAAAAACCGCTTAAAGAAAAAATACATGACAAGTTTCGCTATTTTGAAGTCACTTTGAAAAATATCCTCGACAACCAACAACTTATTGTGATTTTGGATGAAACTGACCGGATAGAAAAATTAGAAGCGGGTAAAAACTTTATCTCTAACGCCTCTCATGAGCTTAGAACTCCTATTACGATTATTAAAGGATTTGCTGAAGCCTTAAGCGATAAAGAGGCTTTAGAACATATTAAAATCGATGAAGTGATGCCTAAAATTTTATCAGCCTGTGATCGGATGGATGCTCTTATTAAAAGACTTTTGCTTTTAGCTGATGTTGATCAAAAGACAATAGAGTTAAATAAGTTTGATATGGCTTCCACTCTGAGACAAGAAGTGGCTCTTTTTCAAAATCTTGATCCTAAAGCCTCCATCACCTATGAAGGTCCCCAAAAAGCCCTTTTTACAGGGGATGAAGATCTTTTGAAAATTGTTTTTTCCAATCTCCTATCTAATAGCTTAAAATACTCTCAAGAGCCGAAAAAAATTGTAGTGAGTTTGAAAGTTCTTGATAACTCGCTAGAAATATCTTTTAAAGATAATGGCATCGGGATTCCACAAACCGATCTTAAAAAGGTTTTTGACAGGTTTTACCGCGTTGATAAAGCAAGAACTCGAAAAATGGGAGGAGCGGGGCTTGGCCTATCGCTTGTTAAAACCATTATCGATAAGCACCAAGGTTATATCGGGGTTGAATCCATGATTGATGAGGGCTCTACCTTTATTATCCGCCTCCCGAATCCACAATAAAATGGAAAAATTCTTGGGCATCTTTAATAAAGTTGGCTTTTAAGGCCTTTTTATCCGGATTTTTAAAACAGATTAACTGATCAATAGAAACAAGACTCCATGTTGGAGCTAGATTTGGTAATAAAAAGGTTAAGCTCTCCTTAGGAAGGTTTTTAGTTTTAAGCATTTTTTGAAGCTTCTGTTCTTCGCAATAAAAAGGCTCTACTGTTTGAGAAAACAGTTCATCAAACAATCCTTTTTGCAAATGAGAAAAATAAAAGAGGGCTTTATTATCAAACATCTCTAATGTCACCAGTTCTTCTAAAGGAAAATCTGGGTGAATAAGGAGTTTATAAAAGCTCTGTTGCAATAAGCGATTTTTTAGTCGAAGTTGACAAAGCTTTAAAGGTTTTTGCAAATAAGACGCCTTTAAAAACTCCTCATACAATTCATACGATAAATCCTCTTTGTAAAATTTTTGTAAAACTCTAAAAAGCTCTTTTTTAACAAATTGGATTGTCATCTCATCAAGGGGTTTTTGCAAAAACCCTAGCGATAATTTAGCAAAATTACCAGCTGGCTTTAAAGCTCTTGAGGGCTTTTGCGGGATTTGGGGATTACCCTCTTGTGTAGGCTCTTTGGTTTTTTTAAGGGATATTTTCTTTTCATAAAGACAGGCTCTTTCTGCTTTTTTTAACAAATTAAGCCTTAGCTCTGCTTTTTTATTGAAGGCTTTGAAAAGCATTCTATCGCTTTTATCTTCTTGCCCGAGACGGGAAATAAGAAGAAAAAAAACAAAAATTAAAGAAAAGACGAAGGGGAGGGTTTGCATACAGTTTTGATAGTTTTTAAAGAAAATGGGAGAAAAAATTTCTGATCGATGGAGAATCCTTTACAAACAAGCTTAATATGCATCATTTCAGGAAGCCCCATTTGGTCTGATTGCCAACAAGATTGCCAAGAAGATGCTGGCGAAAAAAACTGAATAGAAAACTCTGTGACATCACTTGCAATCAACTTTTTAGAAGATCTTACATTATCGTTATTAAACACCAAATAAAGGCTCTGTTCCTGTTTTTCTAAGTAGGCTTTTTGAAACCCTGAAATGAGGGGGTCGAGACTGATTCCCGCATCAAAATAAAGATCAATTTTATCCCCATCCGATATAAGGCAGTTTTTTTCCTTAGGATATAGATGTAAAAAAATTTTTTGAATTTCAAGTAGGGTGCTTTTTTTATTGAAGAGCTTATTCAAATTTTTTTTTGCTATAGAGCTCGTTTTTATCTGCTGGCTGAGCATAAAAAGGCCCTCTGTCAGGATAATCCCTAGAAGGGTCAATGCAATAAGGACCTCTATTAAGGTAAAAGCTTTCCGTTTTATCTGAATTTTAAGTCCCATTGTGATATAATTAATTAAATTAAACTTAATTTTTAATAAAAATGTCTATTTCATCAATTGGAGCTAGTTTTATAGCAGGGGTTAAAGTTACAGCGCCTGATGTATTATTACCATCCGAAAAAGAATTTCTAGTTCATGTTGAAAAACAGATAGGCCCCCTATTGCATCTCCCTTTTCAGCAGGTATCAGACATTTTTATCTATAATCGGGCTCTAAAAATAGAAGCTCTCATGAGCCTTGATACCTTACCAAAAAAATCATCTACAGCTCAAAAAGTAAAATTATTACCATGCAAAACCTGGTCTCAAGAACATACCTCAGAAGTGCTTACAAACGCTTTCTTATGTAAATTAGCTTTACTTTCACAAAAAGCCCCTGCTACTGAAAAATTGTGTTATGAAGCCCCCTTCTTTTCAGAGGTCTCTTATATTCATAAAAAAGGACTAGCCAATGTAGCCCTCTATTCTGCAGCGCCCGTTTATCCTTTTGACATCAAAGCGATTCAATCAGTTTTTAAACGGCATCTTGCTGAATTAGAAATTATCAATGCTATTCATACAAAACTCTGCTCGACAGCTCCTGATTTAAACGATTTAGAACGCCCAACTTTTAGTTTGTTGGAGGGCGTTTCCATTGGAACAGAGCCTATTACCCAGCAACAAATCCAAGAGCTTATTAGATTCACAATAACAATCTCTGAAAATGCAACCACCAAAGGTCATTTGAACATGGGAATTCCCTTCATTCCCAAGCTTAAAGCTATCGCTAATCAAAAAGACCCTTTTAGCTTGACCCAATGGAAGATTGTCCAGGACGACATTCTTAATTTAAATTTATTTTGTTTAAAAGAAAGCGCTAATTACAAAAGTTTTCTTGATATGACTTTGTCAGGTAGTTTTACCGCCTTAGAAATTTGTGAGCTTATAGGCATTCCTCCTGAATCAATCGATCCCAAGACATTTGTTTCTTTTCTTAATCTGCATTATCAAAATTACAAGCAAACAGCTTTCTTGTGTCGAGAAATCCAACTACAAATCGAAGCGCTTATTCTTCATTCTTTAGGCTCCCTAGGCCTTGACCACCGTTACGGGTTTTGTAAAGAAGCTATACCTTTAGCTATGGAAAGTGCCCAGTTTTTTTGTGATCTAAAAACAGGTATTCCATCACTTAGTCCACCTAAAGGTTTTGATGAGACTCTAGCAAGAGATTTAGCATTAATTACAGATTCTTTAAAAGAACTTGCAGACTATAGGAATTTCACAACTCACAAGCCTTTTTATCAGGATCTTCTTACGTTTTTAGGTGAAATTGATCCTGGAGCTCCAAGTTACGCTGATATTGCTGATTTGAAAATTTTTACCGAGCAGTTTGAGCGTCAAATTTCAAACTATTTTGAATTGGTTAATACGTTTTCTCCGTTTTTACTAAAGATCCAATCAACTTTTTCTGAAGTCGCTATAACAGCTGAAGAAAAGAGAGAATTAATAGCCTACCTTAGTCATTTAGAAGCGGTATTAAAGGCTGTCCCTTTTCATCAACAAGGGCTTTATCAAGCAACCTTTGCTCTTTACAAAGATGAACTAAGTCCGAAAAAAGACCTTAAATGTCTTTTCTCTGATATTCATCCTTCGATAAATTGGGAAGAATCCCTTCTAGTTTTAGAAGAACTTGATGAAAATGAAGCTACCCCGGCTCCAACTGCAAAAGCTGTCTTTAAAGCTGAGGTTGCAGCGTGTGGAGGGGGGGGGGCTAAAAAACCGTTAGAACTTGGCAAGAAAAATGTCTCTTCTAAAGAGGCTTTCCACATTCTAACCTCTCTTGGATTTGTCTTTTTACGTCAAAAGGGCTCTCATGCTATTCTAGCTCATGAATCTTTAAAAGTGGTTGTTCCCATGGGTAAAAAGGCTTTAGCTTTAGGAACGCTTCAAAGTATAAAAAGACAAGCTGGAATCTAAAATGAACTCTTGCATTAAAGCGGAAAACCTTTCCAAGGCGTATGGGCTTTTTAGTGCCCTAAAATCGATTAATTTAGACATAAAACAAAAAGAGATCTTTGGAATTATCGGAACAAGCGGGGCTGGAAAGACCACTGTTTTACGCCTTTTATCTACTTTAGAAAAACCCGACGGGGGCCTTCTTACTCTTTTAGGTCAACCCATTCCCTATAACGACGCTGAAGCTTTAAGAAAAATCCGACAACATATCGGAGTGATTTTTCAAAACTATCATTTGTTAAATTCTTTGAATGTTTATGAAAACATTGCCCTGCCTTTGAAGATTCTAAAAATTTCCGATGACCAAATCAAAAAAGAAGTTACAGAGCTTTTAAACCTTGTCGGCCTTGAGCATAAAAAATACTTTTATCCAGCTAATTTAAGCGGTGGACAAAAACAACGGGTGGCTATTGCAAGAGCTCTCATCGCTAAACCAAAAATTCTTCTTTGTGATGAACCGACGGCGGCCTTAGATCCTGAAAATACCCACGGGGTTTTAAAACTGCTTGAGGATATCCGAGATAAATTTGATACCACTATCATCCTTGTGACTCATGAAATCGGTTTGATCGGAGGAATTTGTGATCGTTTAGCGATTATTCATGAAGGGCAAGTAGCAGAAGAGGGGGCGGTTCATGAAGTCTTTTTTAATCCTCAAAAAAATTGCACTCAACGCCTTTTGAATCCTCGCCCTAAAAAAGCGACCGATTTTTTTGATACCGAATCTTTATCTACAATGCGCCTTTTCCATTTTCGATTCATGGGCCAATCGGCAAAATCCCCTTTAATGGCGGAGCTGGTTTCTAAATTTGGGCTTCATCCTAATATCTTACATGGGTCCATTGATCAAATAGGAAAAACCTCATTAGGCCACCTTATCGTAAGTTTTGATTCTTCCTTAAAAAATCTCGATGAGGCCTTAACGTTTTTAAAATCTCAAGATGTTAACGTGGAAGAATTAATCTAATATGATACAGACAAAATTTTTATCTCTTATTCCAAACGCTCTATTTCAGACCCTAATTATGATCGGTGTCACTGTTTTGTTTAGTGTGCTTTTGGGTTTTATGGGTGGAATCTATTTATATTTTGTGGATAAAAAGATTGTTAAAAAAACTTTTCTTTCTAAAAGCCTAGGGCTATTAATCGATAGCATTAGATCATTTCCCTTTTCTATTTTTATCATTACCCTCTTGCCCCTATCTAAATGGATACTTGGCTCCTCGTTTGGCATAAGGGCCTCTTTTATCCCTATGATTCTAGCTGGTGCATGCTATTTTGCCCGTCTTTGTCATCAAACCTTCCATACTCTACCTAAAGAGATGTTAGAAGCGGCCATTCTGATGGGATTTTCTAAAAAGGACTTAGCTTTAAAACTCGTTCTTAAAGAAACCTTGCCAATGAGTATTCAAAATACCGCTCTTTTAGCTTCAGCCTCTTTAGGTTTTAGTACCATGGCAGGTCTTGTTGGAGCCGGCGGTCTTGGAAAATTAGCTATGGATTATGGGTATTACCGTTTTAACCTACCGATTTTATTGATAAATATTTTTATAATCCTCTTAATAGGTAGAGCTATCCAATTCTTTGGTGAATTGGGTTTCAAAAAGCTCATGATTAAGCGGGGGCTCTATGCGAAAAGCTAGGTATTTAATACCCTTTACCCTTCTTGTTTTGTTTTCGGCCTGTCAAAAAGACTCTAAAAAAACATTAAGAATCATCGCTTCTCCTACTCCCCATTCAGAAATGCTGGAATTTATAATTCCAGAACTAAAGAAACAGGGGATAAACCTTGAAGTCATAACTCTTACTGATTACTTACTACCTAACAAACTAATCGATGAAAAAGAAGCTGATGCTAATTTTTTTCAGCATATTCCATTCCTAGAGCATCAAAAAAATGAAGAACATTACAAACTAGAGGTCTTAGGTAAAATTCATTTAGAACCGATGGGCATCTATAGTAAAAGTCTTGAAAAAACAGATGATTTTTATGGCAAATCAGTGGCTGTCCCCCTCGATCCTTCTAATGAAAAACGGGCTCTAAATCTTCTTGAACAAGCAGGCTTTATTTCCCTATATCCTGTTGATAACCCCACGATTTTAGATATTAAAATAAATCCCTATAATCTTACTTTTATTGAAGTGGATGCCGCTTTGCTGCCTCGTATTTTTTCTGATGTTGATCTTGCCGTTATTCCTACAAACTTTGCCCTTCAAGCAAACTTAAATCCCCAAAAAGATGCCTTGTTTCTTGAAACCGGTGATTCTGGTTTTGCAAATGTGGTTGTTATTCATCCTGAGAGTGAAAAAAAAGAGGAGTTATCTATTCTTCTTGACTGCTTGAAATCAGAAAAAATGGAAGAATTTATACGCACTGCCTATCGGGGGGCGATTATTCCCGCTGATTAAGTCTTTCAATACAAAGAATCGTCAAGTCGTCGTAAAGAGGGCTATTTTCTATAAATTTTTCCACATCTTTTTGTAAACTTCCAATCAGAATTTGTGCAGAGCTGGAAGATTGCGAAGACAAAAGAGTTTTTAGGTTATTAAATCCATACATAAGATCTTGTTTATTTTGAGCCTCAACCACTCCATCAGTATAAATAAGAATCTTTTGATTAGGCTCGATAGTGTGGGTTTTTGTTTGGAAAACTAAATTTTGATCTACCCCAAGAGCCATCCCTTCCGTTGTTAATAAATCGATATTTTTACCGTTGAGTAGAAGAGCTGGATGATGTCCACAACAGCTATAGGTAAGTAAGGATTCTTCAATATTTAAAATCGCAATAAAAGCTGTTATAAAAGTTCCTTGATATTCTGCATCATCGAGCAATAATTCATTGGCTTTAGTTAAAATTAGATCTAATGACATGCCACTTTTAGCAAGAGCTCTTAAAACACTGCGACAACCCAGTGAATATAAACAAGCCGATATCCCTTTACCAGCGGTATCAGCAACAGAGAGTAAAACATTCTTATCATCGATTTTATAGACATCAAAAAAATCACCAGAAACCTCTTTAGCAGGTAAAAAGGCATGAGCAAAAATAAAATCTCCAGACTTTTGTAGTGAGGTTTTTAAAATGGAAGACTGGATTTCTTGACCAATAATAAGCTCTTGTTTCAAAAGCTCTTTAGAAAGTCTTTCTTGTTTAGCTTCTTGAATGTGGGCTTCAAGATTTTCCAGCATCTGATTAAATTCTTGGCCAAGGACATTAAGCTCAAACCCCAGCGGGTCGTTTTCATAACGGATTTTTAAATCACCCTCTCCGACTTTATCTAAACATTTAAAAAGCTGTTTAATGGGCCTTGCAATCCGCGATGCTAAATAAAAAACAGATCCTCCCCCAACCACTGCAAATAAAATAGCTAGTTGTAAAAGGTGGTTAAATACATGGGTGCTTGAAAGACCAAAAAATTCTTGTTTAGTTAATGCGATTACTAAATAAAAGGCGTTGTTGCCGATGGGTATTTTGACCCCAATAAAAGATTCATTAGATTCCAATTTTAGATTCTGTTTTGAACTCATAGAGAGTTCAAAAAGCTCTTCAGGAGAAAAAAGACGACTCTCACTAACCTCAAAATTGGTTCGATTAGAAAAGTAAACATCGCTGTCTGTTTTCATAAAAGCCACAATCGGGCTTTGTTCGCGTGCCGGGATTTTTATCCGCTGAGAACTAAGATTTTCTAGCGAACTTCCAAAAATAAAAATTCTATTTTCACTGAAGGCATGCCCAATTCGTAACTCTTTTTTTCCTATAAGAGGGTCACTTATTAAATAAACAGAGGTCCCAAGAGCCAAAATTTTATTATATTGATCATTATCAATATCTTTTTGACTGAGCCGTTCAGGATTAGCTGCTGCTAATATTGTCCAGTAATTATTTGAACTTTTTTCAGCCACAAAACACGAAGTTAATTCCTCGCTAAGGGCTATTTGAGCAAGGGTTGCATTTTCTTGTTTAAAATCTTTATGCGCATAATCCTCGAGGACTTCGATCGTCTTCATTTCCATCAAATTTTCATTGATGAGCTGTTGAATAAAAGTCCCCTCTGACCGGGCTAAAAGGCTTAATTGGTTAAGATTATCCGTAACAGACTGACGCAACCCCTCTTTATAAAGCAAAAAGGCATGGATAAGTAGGGGCAAGACCAGAAGAAGTAAGGAAATACTTAAAACCCTTCTTGCTAGACATCCTAAAAGGCTTTTCCATTGAGGAGCGGGGGTGATTTGTGTCATAATTGATGTTTAGCAAATTTTAGTTACGAATGCCAAAAGAATTTTTACTTTCCAATAAAAGCGATAAATTAAAGTTTTTCAATTCTCTTATGAGAGATAAAAAAGCTCGGCAAAATCATGAGCAAATTCTTGTCTTTGGAAAAAAAACAGTCCAAGAACTAGACCACGTTTTAGCCTATATTACGACCACAGAAAATCAAAATGACCCTTTTTTTTCCCGTCATGATCGGTATGTGTTAACCCCTCAAGATTTTAAAAAACTGTCCAATCTTGTGACCCCAGATGGGTATGGAGCCTTAGTACAACTAAAAGCTCCTCACTGGCCTTCTAAGATAAAAACCGGTGTTTTAGTGTTAGACCGTTTAAGCGATCCAGGAAATGCGGGCACCCTTTTTAGAACAGCTTATGGACTTGGCCTTGATGGAATTATTTTTGTTGGCCCAAGTGTTGATCCCTATAATCCTAAAGTTTTAAGCGCTTCAAAAGGAACCTGTCTTAAATTGCCCTGGAAAAGCTTAGAAAATAATGAAGTGGTCTCTTTTTTAAATCCGTTGAATCTAAGCATTTACTCTGCTGATCTTGAAGGTGAAAATTTAGCCCATATTAAAAACAAAAGCCCTTTTGCCCTTATTTTAGGCAATGAATCCCAAGGGTTATCACAAGATCTAAAATCTTTAGGAACTCTTTTGCATATTCCCCAGCACCATTTAGAATCTTATAATGTAGCCATCGCCGCTGCTATTATTAGCTATACTCTTTTACCTAAAGAGGACCTATGAAAAGAGATGATCACCTTTTTATTGAGGAAAAAGAGCACGATAAAAATAAAAAAGCGCATCGGCAAGAAAGACGGCGTAAAGAAGAAAAGGATCGTTCCAAATACAAAAAAACTGATGTGGATAAAATTGTGCCTTCCCAAGAAAAAGAGGGCCATAAAGGGCGCATCTTACAAATAAAACCCGAAGGAATTGTTTGCCAAATTGATCAAAAGTGTGTCTTATGCTCTTTAAAAGGGTCCTTAAAAAAAGAAAAAAGACTCTCTAAGAGTTTAATAGCTGTCGGTGATGAGGTCATCATTGCAGAGGAAGGGAATTCTTGGCAGGTTATTCAAATATTGCCCCGCAAAACCGTATTATCAAGAGCTGATAATCTATCTCGAAAAAAAGAGCAGGTTATTGCTGCCAACATCGATCAAGTTTTTATTACCGCCTCCATTTTAGAGCCTGTTTTTAAACCTTTTCTGATCGATCGTTATTTGATTGCAGCCTATAAAGGAAATTTGGATCCAATCATCTTAGTTACCAAAATGGATTTAATAGACACGCTATCTGGAGATAAAAAAGAGGCTTCATTACAGGATATTGAAACCATCGACTCTATTGCCAACTCTTTAGATATTCCTATTATTTATTTTAGTCTTAAAAACGGCACAGGTCTTGATTCTTTAAAAAAATATGCCGAAGGGAAAACTTCTGTTTTTTCTGGGCAATCAGGCGTCGGGAAATCCTCCATTATCAATCTTATTACGGATGCTGAGCAATTAACAGCTCCTGTAGTTTCTAAAACAACAAAAGGCTCTCATACCACCACTCAAGCTATTATGCTCCCTTTAAAAGATTTAGAAGGCTATTGCGTTGACACTCCAGGTATTCGAAGTTTTGGGCTATGGGAAATTAATGCCCACGATGTGGGACGGTATTTTAAAGAGATTGATGAAGCTTCAGGGCTTTGTAAATATCCTGATTGCCATCACATCAGCGAGCCTGATTGTAATGTTAAAAAACTATGTGAAGAGGGCCTTATCAATCCCTTGCGCTTTGAGTCCTATTTGAGTTTAATGGCTCAAGTAGATCAACAACATCTTAAGAGGTAATTATGCACGCTACTATAAAATCGATCGATGCCCTTGAGATCTTAGATTCGCGTGGCAATCCCACTTTAAAAGTGTCTGTTATTACCGATCAAGGCACTGTTGGCTCTTTTTGTGTTCCCTCTGGAGCTTCTACAGGGGATAAAGAAGCGGTTGAGCTAAGAGATAAGGATCCAAAACGCTATAACGGCAAAGGGGTTCTTAAAGCTTGTGAGAATGTAAAATCTGTTATTGCTCCAGCGCTTGTAGGTAATAGTTTGTTTGATCAAAAGCTTATTGATCACATCATGATTGATCTTGATGGAACAAGTAATAAAGCCTATTTAGGAGCTAATGCTATTTTAGGGGTCTCTTTAGCCTACGCTCATGCTGCTGCTAAAACGCAAAAAATGCCTCTATATAGGTATTTAGCGCAGCAAACAGAGTTTTATCTTCCCACACCGATGTTCAATGTTATTAATGGTGGTGTTCATGCCGATAACGACTTGAGCTTTCAAGAGTGTATGATCCACCCTGTAGGAGCTTCTAGTTTTTCTGTAGCTCTAGAAATGGCTGCAGAAGTTTTTCAACAATTAAAAAAGATCCTAGCTTCTAAACATCTTTCAACCCTGGTTGGGGATGAGGGGGGCTTTGCGCCTAAAATTGGAACTCTGGATGAAGCTTTAGGGCTGATTATGCTGGCGATCGAAAAAGCAGGATATACTCCAGGAGAACAAATTACTATTGCCCTAGACCCTGCCGCTTCTGAATTTTATGATTCCTCAAGCAAGCTTTATCATCTTACAAAAACGCGCTCCTCAAAAGGACAAACAAGCGACGATATGATCGAATTTTATTCGCGTCTTATTGAAAAATTTCCCGTCGATAGCCTTGAAGATGGCCTTGATCAAAATGATTGGACAGGATGGGAGAAACTAACAAAAGCTATCGGTTCTAAAATCCAAATAGTCGGTGATGATATTTTTTGCACCAATCCCCTATTTCTCAAAAAAGGGATTACCCAAAAAGTTGGCAACTCGATCTTAATCAAGCCTAATCAAATTGGAACCCTTACTGAAACCCTAGATACGATACGCCTTGCTAAAGCTCACCGGTTTGGTACTGTTATCTCTCATAGATCTGGAGAAACTGAAGATACAACAATTGCAGATCTTGCTGTTGCTTTTAACACCCATCAAATCAAAACAGGTTCTGTTTGCCGGGGAGAAAGAATAGCTAAATATAACCGTCTTCTTGAAATCGAGCATGAATTGAAAGATTTAGCCCACTACTCAGGAAGAAAAAAGTAACGGTGTCTTTGATTTTCTTCATTTAGGTTACAAAGCCTATATGTTAAATCACCTTGACTTCCCATCAGCTGCGTATGGGCCATTAAAGGGCCCATGCTGGCGTTTAAAGAGAGTATGGACACATCGCCCACTAAAAAGCCCCATTTAGAAATCGGATCGTCTTGATTGACATAGACTTTAAATGCATCAAGAAATTTTTCTTTTTGAGCTAATTGATAAAGCTTTTTTTGGACTCCTGGAGGATTAAAGGCGGCCGACTTTTCAAAATCTATATAGTTTGAAAAAAACAATCCGGTATAAACAGATAAAATCCCTCCAAGACTATACCCCAAAACTACACATTTTTTTTGATTAAGCTCTTCTTTAATGAAAAAAGCTTTTAATTGGTCTTCGATTTTAAAGAAGCTGCTGTAGCCTGGACCATAGAGATCAAGATCTGCAACAATAGAAGCAATACTTGATGAATGGGTTAAATCAATTGTTGTGCCGCGATAAATAAGAATCGAAGATTTATCCTTATTTTTACATGTTAAAGCAAATGCAGGCATTCCCATTCCTAAATTAAAAATCTTTTCAACTTTATAAATAGAAGGATTCTCTGCGTTTAAAAAATCGGGGAGTTTTAATTCATCACCCTCTTCTAAAAACCGATAAGCTAAAGCTTTTGCCAAAATTTCCTGAAAATAAAATAACCTTAAAGAGGGATCAATAACCTGTTTATCGATTTGTTCAAGGACTTTTAAAATGGGCTCGATATCTTCTTTTAAAGGGGTATATTGACCGATTAGAGGTTGTATTTTTGAAAAAAAACCATGACTTTCTTCAAATTCTACCAAAGACTTAGGGGGCTCTTTTACCATTTTAGTGATTTCAAAACTTTGATATTCAAAACGGGTAAATCCCATGATCCAATTTAAAAACTTATTAAGATGATCAAAAAAATTTCCCCGTGATTCCAAAGCCATGCCAGATCCAGTGGCTGGGACCGGCATAAAAAGAGATATGGCCTCAGAGGGCTCCTCACCGAAGGCTTGAAAGCAAATAAAAAAGCTTAAAATGATTTTTTTGATCATGATGCGCTCTTAATCTCAAATTCATTTACCTGTTTTTCAAGCGGAATATCTTTTGCATCAAAAGATCCACAAAGTTTGAATTTATCACTTGTTTTATCAAGGCTAAATAAACTTTTCCCTTTTTTATCGATAAGGGCCATTTGTTTAGGCGTATCAGAAAAATTATAGCGGGCTGCAATCTGGTATGGAAAATCGGAAAAATCTTTGTTATGGATCACCGCTTGTATTAAAGGGGCCATATTTTGATGTGAAAGGGTAAGATTTGTTCCAATGGTTTGAGTATAGTCTTTGGGGGTTTTCAAGATAAAAGGGATCATCAGCTGCTGATTAGATAGATGAGAGGCATGAAAAAGTTGCCCTTGCTCAAAAAACTCTTCCCCGTGATCAGAAGTTATCATGATAGTAGCCTCTTGAAACAACTGTTTGATTTTTAAAAAATCAAAAAACTCACCAAATAGCTTATCTACAGAGTAAATAGCGTTATAATACCGATTTTTTATCCCTTCGATATTGATGTGAGTAAAAATGCTTTGTAAATAGGGGAGCTGATCGACTGAGGGACTAAAAGGCAGTATCTTATTTTTGGGAAGACTATAGCCAAAATGAGTAGCATCAAGAAAAACTACAAAAGCAGTTTTTTCTTGGGTTTGGCTTAATCTTTGTTTCATCTCTTCAAAGCAAAGACTGTCGGCCTCATAGGCTGTAAGAGCTTGATTACCCTTGGGATAATATAGATCGTCAATACATTCGAAATTTTTACCAAAAATCAGCTTATCCATTGAATAATAGCTCATCCTTGCTGAGGAGAGTATATTCACTTTATAGCCCTGTTTTTTTAAATCTTCTAAAAATGGAGAGCCATAATTTTTATGATTTTTCCATTTTAGTGCGGTCTGACTAAAAAAAAAGGAATACCACGACAAATGGGTTCCATTGGCATTAGCTATACAAAAAGGATGCCTAATATGTTTTTGCCCTAGCTCTGAGATGTGAGGAGCTATAAGAGGGGTTATGGCATCTTCACGAAGGCTTTCAACTATAAATAGATAAAGATTTTTACCTATTAAAGTCTCTGAAGGTGCCGCACTAAAAGATTCAGAAGGGTTTAAATCAAATTCTCTTATTTCAAGATTTGCAGGCATAAACAGAGTTTTAAAAGGCAAGACTTTGGCTTGGTGAATGCTTAAAGAGGGACTAACACTAAGGCTTTTTTATTGGAATAAATTAGTACAGACAAGCGATGGGTTAGTCACGCCAGAGGGTTTAAAGCCAATAAATTTTCATTATCAATTTGGCAGTAAAATAGATAATCTTGCAGTCT
>CAIPRZ010000165.1 GCA_903867585.1 uncultured Chlamydiae bacterium | reverse complement strand
GTGATTTTCAAGCTCTTTTTTATAAAAATACTAGACAAGTGTAGTGCCATGATGCTCTTTCATAATATCAATGAAACTCTCTGGAAGTCTATATTTACGAGCCAGCTTCTCTCCCTCTGCGACATGAGAAATGATAATTTGGGCAGATTCTTTCGGAGATAACAAGCGGTGGATGTTAAATCCTCCAAGTTGGTTTTCCGTAAAATACTGAGGATTATAAATTTTACCGATATCGTGATATAAAGCAGCTACCCTACAAAATAAATCATTCACACCTATAGAACGGGCCGCATTTTCAGCTAAATGACCCACAAGTAAGCTATGCTGGTAGGTGCCTGGAGCCTCAAGCGTTAGACGTCTTAAGAGTTCATGGTTAGGATCAAGGTATTCAGTCAGCATCATGTTGGTTGTGACATTAAACCAGCGCTCAATTAAGGGTAATAAGAGTAAAATAACAAGACAGCCTGCAATTATAAAACTTAAATTAGCAATTAAATCATAAACAATGGAGATGCTTAATAAATTTTTATCATAAATATGAAAAGCACAAAAAGCCGGCAGTAAAATCCCGTAGGTTTGTAATACGGCTGTAAAGATTTGTCTGCGTCGATTAATTCTTGAAGTAAAAAGTAAGATGCAGGAGGAGGCCATAAAGTTTATGAGTAAAAATCTTTCTGGCTCAAAAGCTAAAAAAAGATAGGTCATGACGAGCATGAGCATCAAAGATAAGATCGCCACCTGTCTATCAAGAACCAACGAAATTAAAAGAACCGAAAGGGCCAAAATTGGGGTGTATCTTAATCCATCTAAATAGACAAGACCACTATTAATAAAAATAATTTCTAAACATTTAGCCCCTCCTATACCTAAGATAATAAGTAAGGCCAAAAGGAGGAGTTTAGAAAAATTATAAGCGATATCGGAATGATTTTTTACTAAATAAAAACCGTAAAGAAGGGTAAATAAAAGGCCAAGAAGTAAGCTTGCTGAAGCATTTAAAAGTGAAAAAGCCGTTTTTGTATTTTTTTGAGCCTCCTTCATGGAGATCAAGAGATCTTTATGAAAATCTTGTATTTTGTCACCCGGTGATAATAATAGCTGACCTGCTTTGAAAATGGCTTTTATGGAAGGGACGGCTTGAACAAGGTCTTGATGGATTTTTGATTCTAAATCAAGGTCTGGAGCTAAAATGAAGGGAATTTTTTCTAAACGGGCTATCAGTTTTAATAAAATCTCTGAGGATTTTTTGGGAGTAAGATAGAGCCAAAATTGCTCAGAAACCCCACCAGCTAAGTAGGAATATTCATAAAATTCTTGGGGCAAATCAAGTTGGGCTTCGCCGATTTTTCTAATGGTTTTAGGATCTGTAAAGCGGGCGTTTAGGATTTTTTCTACAAACTGATCTAACTCTATTTGGGTTTGCTGAGAAGTTTCATTTAAGCTTCGATTAATATTATTGAGCTGCAAGAGCACAGCTCTTTCATCGAGTTTAAAAATACTACCCAGTTGGTATTTAGCCTGATTTTTAAGAACTTTAGTGGCTACATGGTCGATATGTTCAAAATCAGTTTGAGCTACTACAAATCGGGAAGAGATAGAGCCTACTTTAACATTTTCAATAGGTATATCATGGAAATAAAAAAGAGCAGCTAAAGACAGACTTGAAAATAAAATTAGCCAGAAATGGAGATTTCTAAGGGCTTTTAGTAAAAACAACAAGGGATTTAGCTTTAAAAAATTAGCTATTTTATTTTCAGTCATATTCCATCCGACTATCACCTAATTTTAACAAATCCCTTATTAAAAACCTCAAGCGTTTATAGAAATAAGAACAAAATTTTTAATATTCGAAGAAAAGAGCTTTTCAATTTCCAAAAAAAGCCATTTAATTCATGTTTTGAGATACTACCTCTAACAGCAGGTTTATGTTCATGAGCTACCAAGTAATTGCTAGAAAATTCCGTCCAGGAACGTTTGATGAGGTCATCGGGCAAGAGGCCATTGTCAAAACGCTTAAAAATGCGCTGAAGTCAGAAAAATTGGCCCATGCCTATTTATTTTGTGGCCTCCGCGGAACCGGTAAAACCACTTTAGCAAGACTTCTTGCTAAAATAATGAACTGCCAAAAACCCTCTGAATCGATGAACCCCTGCTTAGAGTGCTCTAGCTGCCGCGATTTTCAATCGTCCCAACCCATGGATTTTATAGAGATCGACGGAGCCTCTCATCGAGGTATTGATGATATCAAACATATTGTAGACACCTTAGCCTATTCAAGCGTCAATAAATTTAAAATTATTTTGATTGATGAAGTGCACATGCTTACTAAAGAGGCTTTTAACGCTCTTTTAAAAACCTTAGAAGAACCCCCTGAGCATGTGAAGTTTATTTTTGCCACCACCGAACCTCACAAACTCCCATCAACTATTCTTTCTAGGTGTCAACGATTCGATCTTACACGGATTCCTTTATCATTACTTATTACAAAATTAAAAAAAATTGCCGCCCACCTTCAACTAGAGATAGAAGATCCTGTTTACTCTCTTATAGCTCAAAGGGCTGACGGCTCTTTACGAGATGCTGAATCTTTATTTGAAAGAGTAATAGCTGGTCAGGAAGGGGTGATTGATCTTAAAAATGTTTACGATCTTTTAGGCTATTTTAATTTAGATCTTCTTGAAGAACTCGACGCCTGCATCGGTCAAAAAAATATCAAAAATGTTTTCTTGATTGCTGATAAGCTCTTTCAATCGGGTAAAGACATCAAAATATTTTTTGATCAGTTTAGACATCATTTACGCCATATTATCTGTTCAAAACTAGAACTGACCGGGTTTATTAAAAATTACCCGCTAACCCCAAGTTCTTTGGATTGTTATACCCTCGATGAAGCCACCTATCTGCTTGAAGTTCTCACCGAGCAGCTTAAAACCACAAGTTTTGATAAAAAACTTGATACAGAAGCTTTGCTCCTTCATATGGTACAGTCGAAAAATAGGATAAGTTTACAGTCTATCCTTGATCAGCTAGAGTCCCTCAGCCAAAGCCCAGCCCAACTAGATACTCCTATCTTAGAAGAAAAGCCTGCAGAAAAAAGTGAACCTACAAAATTTGAAGTTGCTAAAGAAGAACCCAGTTCTCCCCCTTTACAAGAAGAATCACTACCTTTAAAACCGCCCCAATTTTATGATACTCTTATGCAATTTACAGCTGTTGAACTTGAAGGCAGCTTAAAAAAATAGGACGTATATGGGTAGTGGATATTCAAAAATGAAAAAGCAAGCTCGCCTAATGGAAGCTCAAATGCAAGCTATGCAAGAAAATCTTAAAACCGTTGAATGCGAAGGCTCTTCTGGTAATGGCCTTGTTAAAGTGGTTTTAGATGGGGAAAAAAACATCAAAAGTATAAAAATCAAGCCTGAATGCGTTGATAAAGACGATATCGACGGCCTTCAAGATCTTATTATTGCAGCACTTCAACAGGCTCAAACCAAGGCTGAAGCTCAATCTAAAGGGATGCCTGGACTTCCTTTCTAATATTTACTGAGGGCAAAATATTTTAACTGCCCTCTTTTTTTGTTAAGGCTTCTAGAAAATCATTAGGTGAAACCGATGTTATGCACTCCATCACCTGTTTAGAACTCATTTTTTCCCTATGAATAGATTTCATAAAATGGCCCCATTGAGCAATAGGCAATGAAAATTGTCTAATACCTAGTCCATGTAATAAATGGACACAATCCCCGTCTAAAGTTAATTCTCCGCATACAGTTAAGGGCTTTTTATGCTTCTCACATATTTTCACTATGTCTTTAATCATTCTGAAAAAAGAGACAGAGGTTTTAGCGGTATCAAAGATAATATCGCTCCGATCCTTACCTAAAAAAAACTGAAGCATGTCATTTGTACCTAAAGAAAAAAAGTCGCATCTTTGACAGAGCTGATCTAGAGCAAAAACAGCAGCTGGAACTTCGATCATAGCTCCAAGAGGGACTAAGTCATAAAGATCAGGCTCTTCTTCCTTAATTTTATTCATAAGCATGATGATATAATCAATCTCATGAACAGAGCTTACAAAAGGGATCAGGAATTTAATATCGCAGGTTTTTCTAACTCTCATAACAGCTTTTAATTGAATCATAAAAAGATCAGGTCTTTGCATTAAAAACCGAATTCCACGATCCTTACTGCTGGATTGAATGCCTAGAAAATCTTCTGCTGTTTTATCTCCTCCCACATCAAATGCTCTTAAAACAAGAGGTTTATTATCGATAAAAGAGGAAAGCTTTTTATAAGTTTGCTCCTGTAAAACTTCAGAAAATAATAACGATCTGTTTTCAAGAATCAAATACTCTGATCGACAAAGCCCTATACCTGCAGCTTGGGGTGGAGGGGCTTCTATTAAATCGGCTAGTTGCGAAACATTAAGCCAAACCTGCGCTTTTAAGATTTGTGGATTCGTTGAGCTACATTCTGGTTTTTCATGGTTCTCAAAGCCCATCAATATAGGATCAAATGAAAATGTAACTGTTCCCAACGTGCCATCAATCATGACATGGGTATAATCTTTAAAAACTTCAATCTCTTTTAATGGGATTTTTGTAATGTAGGGAATTCCTTTAGATCTTGCGATTAAAGCGGTATGACACCCTATCCCCCCAGTTTCTGAAACAATTCCATGGATATGCCTGGGATCCAGTGCTGCCACAAAAGAGGGGCTTAATTTCTTTACTACAAGAATCGAACCTTTAGGGATATTTTCTAACGAGGCGTGATGATGCTTAACAAGGTGCCTTAAAACTCTTCCACTAACATCTTCAACATCAAGAAAGCGTTCTTCAAATAATCTTCTTTTATGATCACAAAGATTTTTCTCTATCCCCTTAATTACGGTTTTAAAGACAGTTTCCACATTTTTTTTAGTCGATTTGATTCCCTCAATAACGGCTTCATGAATATAGGGGTCTTGAAGAAGCTGTATATGAGCATCAATAATAGAGGCCGCATCGTCATGACCTTTATTTTTAAGATGATCATGGATCGATTCTAAATCATTTTTAGAAGCTTTTAAGGCATTTTGAAAACGATCGATTTCCTGTTTTTCTTTATGCTGAGAAATAAAGTGTTCCTTAAAAAAAATTTCCTCATCAGGAAGAAAAAATAACTTTCCTTCCTTTTGACCAAAACTCACAGGAAAGCCCTGCAATTTCTCAAGCGTTTTCTTCATTAAACAGGCTCCATCCAATCCTTAAACTTCATACAAAACAGCTCTAAAGCTTCTTTATGCTGATCACCACTTAATTCAAGCGTCATCAATGATTGGCAAGGTGCAGCTAATGTCAATAAAGATAAAGGACTTTTTGCATTAACCTTCTGATCTTCAAAATTCAACTGAACCTCAACAAGTTTGTCTAAAAAAATTTGAGCCATATCTTTTGCCGGTCTTAAATGAAGACCCAAAGGATCTTTTATTCTAAAGGTAAATATTGTTTCCATATTTTTGCCCAATTTTTATTTGATTAACCCATAAAACTTGCTTTTAGAGCTTAAAAATCAAAAGTTTGCCGTGAATACTAAGTAAAATTTAAAGATTAGAGCAAACCTTTTTTTAAAAAGGTTATCTTTCCTCGAAGTCTTAATTTTGATAAAAGAAAGGGGAAGGACTAGGGGATAAAAATGGCCAAAATTATAGTTGTCGGTTGTGGGTTTGCAGGTTTAAACTTTGCAAAGGCCTTAAAAAATTCCGAATATCAAATCACAATGATTGATAAATTCAATCATCACCTTTTTCAACCCCTCCTTTATCAAGTAGCTACAGCCTCTATTTCCCCTGGAGAAATTGCCTATCCCGTAAGAGAAGTTTTTGCCGGTGCTAAAAATATTACCACTCTGATGGGAGAGGTCACTGAATTTAGACCACAAAATAAAAGGGTGGTGCTAGCTAATGGTGAAACCCTTGATTACGATTATTTAGTAATAGCCATTGGGGCAAGACACAGTTATTTCGGCCATAAAGAATGGGAAACTTACGCTCCTGGTCTTAAAAACATCTCCGATGCTCTTCGTATCAGAGATCAAGTTCTTATCTCTTTTGAAAAAGCAGAAAGAGTTGCTGACCCTGAAAAAATTAAACCTTTTCTTACCTTTGTGATTATCGGAGGTGGCCCGACAGGAGTAGAAATGTCTGGCGCTATTTCAGAAATTGCAAAAACTTCCTTAATTAAAAATTTCAGACATTTTGACCCTGCTAAAGCCCGTATTATCCTTGTAGAAGCTTTACCCAATATTTTACCGGTTTATCCTGAAAAACTCTCCTTAAGGGCTAAAAAGGATTTAGAAGAACTTGGAGTTGAGGTTTGGAATAATCGAAAAGTGACAAAAATCGACGAGCGTGGCGTTTATGTCGATGATGAATTCATTGAAACTGAAAACATCATTTGGGCAGCTGGTAATGAGGCTCCGCAGGTTTTATCTACTTTAAAAGTAGAGCAAGATAAAGCTAGAAGAATCATTGTTCAGCCTGATTTATCCATAAAAGAGCATCCCCATATCTATGTTTTAGGAGATTGTGCTTGTTGCTTGGGTAAAGACGGGAAACCGTTACCAGGTATTGCCCCTACAGCTATTCAGCAGGGCCAATATTTGGGAAGAATTTTCAAATCTCATAGACAAAACTCTCATAGTCTCCCCTTCAAATATTTTGACAAAGGGATGATGGCCACCATTGGAAAATCTAAAGCTGTTGTTGTAACAGGTAAACTCCAATTTGGAGGTTTTATGGCTTGGCTTGCTTGGAGCTTTATCCATATTGTCTATTTAATTGGCTTTAAAAACCGCATCGTTGTCATGCTTAGATGGGCATCCATCTTTTTTACAGGCGAAAGAGGGGTAAGGCTGATTTATCGTGAAATTGATAAGGTACTTAAAAACATCCGTTCATAGCTTTTTTAACTATTACCCCGCTTGGGGGTATGCAAGCTGTCTTGTTTTTGGTGTAATTGCTTCCTTTCCTTTTTTAGCGCTCATTTCTCTACTTTTAGTTTATAAAAAAAAGCTCTCTTATTTAATTTTTCTTTTTCTTGGGCTAACTCTTACCTATTTTAGCCCGCAAGATCTTCCTTCACAACCTGAGCTCTATGAAATTGAAGGGGTCTTTCATCCTAAAAAAAAAGGACTTTTACCCACCTTCTTTGGCTCGCATTCTCTGGTTACAGGAGTCTTAAAAACAAACTCTACCAATTATAAGATATCCTTACTCACAGATGAAAACAGCCTTTTCAAAGACCATATTTCCAAGCTTAGACTTACTGTATTAAAAAAAAATGACAAGATGCAAATTAAGGTACTACATCAAAAATCAATAAAAAAAGCTTCTTGGGTCTTCCAGTTAAGAGAGTCTGTATTTGAAAAAATGTATTCGCTAACACATAGCTTAAAACATAAAGAATCAAGTCAGCTTTTGTATGCTTTAATTTCAGGAAATATCGAAAGCAAACTTTTGAAGCTGCAATTTAAAGATCATGGACTGGCTCATATTTTAGCCCTTTCTGGTTTCCATCTAAATCTAATCCTTTCATTTAGTCATTTCTTCTTCCAAAGGCTATTAAAACTCCCTTTTAGCCATCAGTTAGGACTAGTTTTTTTATCGCTGTATACTTTCCTCATTGGAAACCAGGCCTCCATAGTCAGGGCCTACAGCATGGTGCTTTTTGGTTTTTTTCATAAAAACCATTCGATAAATACCCCTTCATTGCATGTTTTTAGTTGGGCTCTTATTTTTACAATACTACTTGGCCCAAGCCAGGTGAAGGAACCAGGATTTATTTTAAGTTTTTTAGCTACACTCAGCCTTATTACGTTTAATTCTATCTGGAAATATTTACAAAATATAACCATGCCCAATGGCTTATGGGAAAAATTGATTTTTTTCTGGTTAAAGCTCCTTTTTATGCAGCTTTTTTTATTTATAACAACAGCTCCTATACTTCTTTATTTTTTCAAAAGCCTCCATCTATCTTCCATCTTCTACAATCTTTTTTTACCGTTTATTTTTGCTGTATTTATGATGTTAGGAATTACCTGCCTATTTTTAAAAATACTTTGGGCTCCTATTGGGATCGCCTTTCAAGAACTACTCTATTCAGGATCTGATTTTATTCTTGAATTGATTAAACGTCCTGTCAGTAAACAAACAGGACTGTTGATTTACCCTCTTCCCCTTTTTTGGTTCCTATTTTTTCTTTTGGTTTATTTTTTACTAGTTTTTTGTTCAGCCAAAAAAAAGCAGGTGATCTAAATGGCTGAATCACTACAATTCTAGGGCAATGAAACACTAAAAATTACGTTTGGATAAACATGATCAAAAAAATCTTACTGTCTTCAGTACTTGCTCAAAGCTTTTTACTAGCAGATACGACTCTTGCCCCTTCCCGACTAGAAGTTAAAGATGGATACAACATGTATCTTCAAGGCGAATTTCTTTGGTGGTTATCTCAAAATGACAATCTGTTTTTTTGCCAAGAAGGACCTATTGCATCTCCTCAAAATAGCTTCAACGGAACTTTAAAAAGAATACCGACTGGATTTGTACCAGGAGGCCGGCTTACTTTTGGTGGTTTAATGGCTTATGATCATTGGGATATTCATTTTACATGGACCTATTTTACCCAATATAATTCAGCTGAATCTAATAACCCTGCTTACTACATCGGCAACACCTTTGGTAACTCCTCTTTATCTAATTGGATAAACGCTAATTATAATATTAACCTCAATATGCTCGATGCTATTATGACCCGCCCATCATGGGTTGGTGAGCGTTTTAGTATTTCCCCATACATCGGAGCCAGAGGAACATGGCTTGCACAAGTTTATAAAACAACAGCTCAACTAGCTACATCTGCTCCTAATTACGTTTATAATCGTTCCCGTTCTGATTTTCAGGGAGCTGGCCTTTTAGCAGGTTTTGGCCTACGTTATGAACTCCGAAGTGGATGGTGTATTGAAGGGAACTTTTTAAGTTCTGGGATCTACGGAAAATTTGTTAATTATTTTAGTGGTTATCTAAATGATTCCGATAACTTTCCTGATAATACCCGCTTAGCTTTTAGCCAAGACCACAATCAATCCATGCTGTTTGATATCGAGTACAAGCTTGGCATTGGCTATAACCATTTCCTTAATAATGGCAGATACCACCTTGGCGGCGGGATTGCGTGGGAAGAGGTGATATTCCTAAATGGTAATAGACTTCCTATGTGGAATACGGCTTTGAATAATGACATCTCAAGCCCTGGACTTAGTTTTGCTAATCCATCCCCTCTATTAACCCTACAGGGGATTACCTTAAGATTTATTTTTGGCTTCTAGAGCTTCTAACCCCTGGGATACTCCTTGGGGTTAAAATTTTATTTGCACTTGAAAACAACCCTGCTGTGAGAGTATAAGTTTTAGTTATCTAGTGGCGATCGTAGCTCAGTTGGTTAGAGCGTCGGATTGTGGTTCCGAAGGTCGCGGGTTCGAGACCCGTCGTTCGCCCATCTTTTACTTGTCATCCCTCTCAATTTTTGTTAAATAATAATTTAAACCAATTGGGTGTTATGGATAAAGATGAGGACCTCATTCAATCTGAGACCAAAGGTCTCATTGTCATTTGTATTTTTTTTCTCCTTAGCATAAGCCTTTTAACTTTTTCCTTTAACGATCCTCGAAGCAATTGGCTCGGCCTTATTGGGCATGGTCTAGGCTACGGATTAAATTTTCTTTTTGGCCTTATGAGTTTACCGGCCTGTCTTATCTTGGGGTGGATCGGATGGAATCTAATCCAAGGAAAAGAACTTGTAGAATTTAAAAAACAAATTACCTGCCTATCTATAATGCTGGCTTCTGGGTGTTTTTTATTCACTCTATTTGCCGATTTATACCCTTCTGTTCCCTCCTGGCTCACGCCAAAAATCATCACCCAAAACCTGCATGTAGGTTCCAGTATCGCTCCAACTATTGAAAGGTTTAATCTTGGCGGGGTTCTTAGTTATTTTATCTATAAAGACATCCCCTATATCAATCTCAAAAATCTTCTCGGAGAAATGGGCTGCTCGATTACTTTTAGTTTATCGATGATTGTTTCTATGCTAGTGCTGACTCAAACAAGTATTCTCCCTTTTGTGGATAACTTTTTAGATCTTGCTAAAAAAATGATCCGCTTCAGAAGAAAAAGCCCAAGCGATGAAGAGGAAGAAGAAGAGGACGATGATGAAGAGGAAGAGATTGAAGATTTAGAGACGATTGAAAAAAAATTAAAAGGTTTTTCATTAAAAGCCCCCTATCTTCCTGATGAAACTCTTGATGAGGTATCTCAATCGATAAAACTGAAAACGGTCCCAAAATTAAATAAACTCGCTTCTATTAGAACTGTTGTTCGTAATGGCTACTCCATACCTCCTGCAAGTCTATTAAGAAATCCTAAAAAAATGGATGCTCCTACGCTTAAAAAAGATTTAAAAAAGCAGGCTGATGTTTTAGAAGACACGTTAAAAAGTTTTGGAATTGAGGCTAAAGTGGGGGATATACATTCAGGGCCTACAATTACCTCTTTAGAAGTTCATCCAGCGGTTGGAGTAAAGGTTCAAAAAATTAAAACCCTTGAAAATGATATCGCTCTTAAACTTGAAGCTAAATCAATCCGTATCATAGCCCCTATACCAGGAAAAGCTGCTGTCGGTGTTGAAATACCCTCACTCAATCCTCAAGAGGTCAGTTTTAAAGAGCTACTTATAAATTATCAAACCGGACAAAAAAAGTGTCATATCCCTGTTTTACTTGGGAAAACTGTCAGCGGTGAAAATGTTATTTCAGATCTTACAAAAATGCCCCACTGTATTATCGCAGGAGCCACCGGTTCTGGAAAATCGGTGTGTATAAACACCGTTGTCATGTCCATTTTGATGAATGCGACCCCAGATGAGGTTAAACTTCTCATGGTCGATCCAAAAAAAGTGGAACTTTCCTCTTACACCCGCCTACCTCATTTGATTGCTCCTGTGATTACAGAAGCTCATGGAGCCTATGCGGCTTTAAATTGGCTTGTAAAAGAGATGGAGCTACGCTACGAGCTTTTAAAACAGCTTGGACTTCGTAATATTCATGCTTTCAATTCTCGGACTATTAAACCCGATGTAGAAGCTTCCTTAAGCATGCCAGTTCCTGAAAAAATGTTTGCTATTGTAGCGATCATTGATGAGTTTGCCGATTTAATGATGGCCTCTTCTTCAGATCTTGAAACCCCTATCGCCCGTATTGCCCAAATGGCACGAGCTGTCGGCATTCACCTTATTTTAGCAACCCAACGCCCCTCACGAGAAGTTATTACAGGACTCATTAAGGCTAACTTCCCAACACGTATTGCTTTTAAAGTGGCAAGCCGGGTCAACTCCCAAATCATCCTCGATGACGTCGGTGCTGAAAGTTTACTTGGAAATGGAGATCTTTTATTCCTTCCTCCTGGAAGTTCACAGCTAATGCGGGCCCAGGGAGCCTATATTAGTGATGATGAGATCAATGCGGTTATTGATTATATCAAAAAACAAGCCGATGCCGAATATCTTATCCCCTCTTTTGATGATATGGCTAAAGATCAGCTTCTTGAACAAGAGGCCTCTATGAGTAAAGATGCCCTTTATGATGAGGCTTTTAGTATTGTCGTTGAAACCAAAAATGCCTCCACCACCTTTTTACAACGCAAACTCAAAATTGGCTATGCAAGAGCGGCTTCTTTAATGGATGAGCTGGAACAGCGCGGTGTTATTTCAGCGCAAGAGGGCGCTAAACCTCGAAGAGTACTTGTGGAATCGAGTCTAAAAAAGTCGCTTGGCAGAAAGGATGAGTTTGAAGAGTTTTAAGAAATCCAAAAACGATAAAAAACTTGTTCCCAAGCTTTTTATCTTAAGCTACGCCGTTATGGGCGTCGGATTGCTTATCTATTTATATATTCTTTTTTGCCAAAAAGTCCCTTCTGGGAAAATTTTATTTTATCCTGAGTGGGAAATTCTAAAAGGGGGCTCTTGCTCTTGCGATTTAGATCATTTTACTCTATCAGATAAAGAACTATCCCAGCTCTACATTATAGGACCTTTTTTTGTTGCTATGGGTAGTTTACTAAAACTTCTAGGATTAAAAAGACAATGACTCAAGAACCTATTTTAATACTTGTCGCTGATCCTGAAAAAAAGGTGCATGCTCTTTTTGCCTCCCTGCACAAAGAAAATCCCCATTTTAAATTCTTTTATGCTTTTACAAGCGATGAGGCGATCAAGATATTTTCCCAAGAACATATTGATATCGCTTTTTGTGATTTATATCTTTATCCCGTTCATGGCTTGGAAATTTTAAAAAAACTTAAAAGTATTCTTCCAGGAGCATCGGTTATTATTACCTCCTACGAACCGATGATTCAAAATTATAGAGCCTGTTTAGCTAACGGCGCTTTAGATTTTATCCCTAAGCCTTTTGATGCAAAATTGATACATAACATCCTTAAAGCCATTGTTGCCAATAACTACATCCCCCAAGCTCTTGAAGAGCCAAAAATTTCCAAACACCCTTTTATTTTAAAAGAGCATACAAGCGACACCTATATCAAATTCTGGGGAACAAGGGGCTCGCATACAGTTTCTGGGACTGACTATTTACGTTTTGGGGGCAATACCTCTTGTTTAGAAGTACGATCTGGCAATTTTTTAGCCATTATTGATGCCGGAACGGGGTTATCCAATCTTGGTCAATATATTATTGAGCATGAAAATAAAAAAGAGATTGAACTTCTACTAGGTCATACACATCTTGATCATATGGCAGGTCTACCTAGCTTTAAACCGATGCATGACTCTAAATTCAATGTCACCATTCGCGCTCCAATAAACTTTTATAAAAGCACCAAAGAGCTTTTAAGAGATATGCTCACACACGCTTTTTTTCCTGTTGATCTTGAAGAGGTCAAAGCCTCTTTAAAATTTAAAGAGCTCTATGCTTGCAGCCCTTTTGAAATCGGATCGATTAAAATCGATTGTCACTATACTTATCATCCCGGAACAACCCTTGGATTTAAAATAAAAATAGGCCCTGTTGTTCTAGGCTATATTACCGATAATGAAGTTCTGATGGGCTATAGTGGGGATCCTAAATTAATCACCCACGATCATCCCATGCTTCTACCCCATTTAGGTTTTATTGAATTTTTTAAAGGATGTGATGTTCTGATTCATGAAGCCCAATACTCACAAAAAGTTTATACCGAAAAAGTAGGCTGGGGACATTCATCGATTTATAATGCCGCCACTATTGTTAAATATATCAACCCTAAAGTCTGGATTGTCTCTCACCACGATCCGGAAGATAGCGATGAGATGATTCAGAAAAAATATGAAACCATTGTGGAAGCTTGCAACTATTTAGATATGCAATGCGGCATCCGCATGGCCTTTGATGGTCTCAAGATCCATTTTTGACAACTCAAACTTCAGTGATATCTCTCTTTGATGAGCGATATGAATATCTAAGCTTTTATTCTTAGGCTCTAGAGTCGATCTATGCACAGCTAGGGCTTTTTCTGGATGATTGCATTCTTCTGATAAGTGAGCCAAATAGACTCTTTGAAGCTTGGGATGATGGAGATATTCTAAAAGTTCACTGGAAGCTTCATTAGATAAGTGTCCCACTCGTGATAAAACCCTTTTTTTATATACCTGAGGCCTCATGGAGCTGTGTACCATACCCACATCATGATTGGATTCTAACAGTAACACATCACAAAGTTGCAGCTTTTTTGCTACAAGGGATGAGACAAAACCCAAATCGGTGCAGTGACCAATACGAATACCAAATATGGTAAAAACAAAAGCTACAGGATCAACCGCGTCATGAGAAATACTAAAAGGATCGATATGGATGCTGCCATAGTAAAAAGGCTCAAAAGAGCTGAAGACTTTGTAATTAAGGTTGAGTCCACACTCGTTTTTTAAATGCATTGCTAAAATTGAAGTACATAGAACAGTCACCTCATGTCTTTTACAAAAAACCTCTAATCCCCTTATATGATCAATATGCTCATGGGTAATAATAATCGCATCTATCGATTCTGGATCGATGTTAGCCTCTTCTAATCGTTGCAAACAGTGTTTATAATTAAGTCCACAATCGATAAGAATTCGAGTATCTTTAGAACTTAAAAAACTTAAGTTCCCTTTTGATCCTGAAGATAATGGATGATAAGTTAGTGCTGACATACAAGGCATTCTTGTATCAAAAAACAGGACTAATACTCTAGGATTTTTGTTTAATGAGAAGAAAATAAGGGAACTTTAAAAGTTCCCTTATTCTTAATACCGAGCCAGCTTTAAAGCAGCTTCTTTGATATCATCAATCGATGGAAGAATAGCTTTTTCTAAAGCTAGGTTATAAGGAACCGGGGCATCTTTAGCAGCTACTCGCATAATAGGAGCATCAAGATAATTGAAAAGGTTTTCAGAAATTTGGGCAGCAATTTCAGCTCCAAAGCCAGCATTTTTACAGGCTTCATGAACAATCAAAACTTTACCTGTTTTTTTAACTGATTCTTCTACGCATTTATGATCGTAAGGGACGATGGTTCTTAAATCAATCAGCTCCACCGAATAACCCTCTTTTTCCAAAAGGTCAGAAACCTGATTACCCATCACTGTACTCATACCCCAACTTACTAAGGTAAGATCAGTCCCTTCACGGACCACTTTAGCTTTTCCTAAAGCTTCAATTTCAGTTGCAAGCGGCTCTTTACGGGCAGAAAATGCTCTTTGACGATAGAGCCCTTTGTGCTCTAAAAAGACCACAGGATTAGGATCAGTAATAGAGGCTTTTAGAAGTCTTTTGGCATCTTCAGCGTTACTTGGAAGGACAACTTTCAATCCTGGAACATGAGCAAAGTGGGCTTCGATACTTTGTGAGTGGTAAGGTCCACCTTGAATATATCCACCACATGGCATACGGATAACTACAGGACAATGCCATTGACCACGAGATCTATAATGTAAACTAGACAGCTCATTTAAAAGCTGATTGATACCGGTCCATACGTAATCAGCAAATTGAATTTCAACAACTGGCTTAATCGGCTCTACCATAGACATACCGATGGCAATTCCGACGATACTAGATTCAGCAAGAGGAGAATTGAAACACCGTTTTTCCCCATAACGCTCGGTTAAAAACCGGGTAACACCAAATACTCCCCCTTTACCATGCGCCACATCTTGGCCAAATACCACAATATAAGGATCGTTTTCCATCGCCTCATCAAGAGCGTGATTTAAAGCATCCACCATCACAATAGCTTCTTGCGTAGAGTCGGTCAAAATTTCTTCTTTAGTTTCATGAGGAACAAACACATGATCAAGAGCGGTTGATAAAAGAGGATCTGGATAATTTTCACCGCTAAGGGCCGCTTGTTCTACCTGATCAAACACTTTTTGCTCTAAAGCCTTCAGAGCCTCTTTTTCGATAAGACCTTGCTCTAAACAATAGTTTTTAAATTTAGCCACTGGATCTTGTGAAAGACACTCATTTTTCTGCTCTGGTGTTTGGTACTTATTAGGATCATCACTAGAACTGTGAGGCCCCATACGTGGAACTTTAGCAACAATGAGAGTTGGTCCCTCACCAGAGCGCCCTTTATTAACAGCGCTTTGTCCAGCTGCTAGGAGCGATTCATAACAGGTTCCATCGACCTCAAACACACTAAGACCTTCATAGCCTTTAGCCATTTTAGCAATTGTACCACCAGCTGTTTGCTCATGGCTTTGAACAGAAATCGCCCAACCATTATCTTGAATCACAAAAATGACACCAAGTTTATGGATACAAGCAAAGTTAATCGCTTCATGGAAATCCCCTTGCGAAGTGGATCCATCGCCACCAGATACATAAACCACCTCATCGCGGTTTAGTAGCTGTAGGGATTTAGCCACACCGACCGCTTGCAGGTACTGAGATCCTACGCAACTAGATTGGCAAGGGATTCGAAGAGCCTTATGAGAAAAATGCTCTGGCATCATCCGTCCACCGGAGTGGTTTTCCACCTCTTTTGCTAAAAAAGCGCCGAAGATTTGATCCAGCTCACAACCGAGTCCTATAGCAAAAGCACGATCTCGATAGTAAGGAAGACCCCAATCTTTGCCCGGCTTTAAACACTGCGCGATTACCACCCCAACAAGTTCATGCCCATTTGCACAAAGATGGAAATTCCCCCCTTTGTTTTGGCGGACAAGCTTGGTCATTTTATCATCCGACGCTCTTGCAGTGAGTACAGAGGATAAAATTTTTAAGGTTTTTAATGAGCAAACAGGTGTTTTCATATTAGGGCTTTTTCTTTAAGGGGGTTACCATTTTAATTGTTTTTTTATCTTTAGGCGCCTCATTTCCAGTAGAACTAAAGGCTCCTTTAACAAGACCGGCCATTTTAGGGGTCGACTCTTCAGAAAGCTGTGCCGTCAGTTTTTTCACTTCCGATATTTCTTGACCTTCTAAATTATCCTGAACTTTAGTGAGCCTTGTGGAAAGGTGACGAAGCGATTCCAAACGTTGCGATAAAGATTCCAGTGAAGAGCTAACTTTAACGCGCGTCGATCCTTTAAGGCGCGCCAATAGGTGTTCAGAGTCTTTAGAAGAGAAGGTAATATTGGATAGGTTCGATACATCAGGAATAAATAAAAATGGCCTTGCAGCAGGAGGAACTGAGGTAAATAAATCCACACATACTTGAGGCTCGATTTCCACTTTAGCCACCTGTTTAGGCGGTCTTCCCCGTTTAGGTCTTGGATTAAGCGCTTCACTAGAATAATAGCTTTTAGCTTTAGCCACTAAAAGTTCACGTGATTGAGCGACATCTTTTGGAACTTTAGCATCAAAGAAATGCCGTTTGAGTTTTTCCATAACCGATTTTGGGAAATCAAGGTCTTCTTCAAAAACAAACTGTAAGTTTAGCATACGTAGCCACTCAATAATCCGAATACGGGATCTTTCTTGGTAGTATTGCTGCCATTTTTCAAGCTCAGCTAAGTGGTCATAAATGAATTCAAGAAAATTTTCCCTAGCCTCTTTAGAAGAGATGATATCTAATAATTTTTCTTTAGTATCAATATCGTAAACTTTTTCATTTACAAATCCTTCCATGAACTTTTTTGTCTCATAGAAAGTCATTTTAGGAATAAGTTGATAGCGATCTGGATGTTGCAGGATTTCAGTATGGAGGTTTTCTAGCTCTTCTATGGGTTTATCGATATCGACAAACAACAAAAAACCCTCTAGCTTATCTAAATAAAAGTCTCTTTCATCGTCTGATTTTGAGAAGGCTTCCATCAAACGGGTGGCGCGAAGTAATAACGGAGTATAAACTTTAAGATTATTTGTCATGATTTGGCCAAAAAATTACTATTTAATAAATGATAACATATTTAGGGGAGCTATTCAAGGAATAGACCTCACTTAAATAGTGCAAACTAGCTTAATTTAATTTTTAATTGATAGTATTGACTTATTCACCCCCCCTTTTTACACTCAAAAAAACCTCTTAATACCTTATAAACATGTCTCATTTTGCTAATTTAAAAAAATTTATTGATTCTTCTCCGACCTCTTTATTTTGCGCTTACACAATGGCGCAGCATTTAGAAAAAAATGGTTACAAGCTTTTTGAATTTCATAAAGACGCCCCCCTTCCGATCGGTGAAAAAATTTACTTACGCCATAAAGGATTAATTGGCGCTTTTTGCCTTCCAAAAACCTTAAAAAAAGCCAAATACCTTTTAGCCCATACCGATTCTCCCTGCTTAAAACTCAAACCCCATCCCCTTATAAAAGCTTTTGGTATGAATTTTTTAGCTTGTGAACCCTATGGTTCTCCCTTACTTTCTAGCTATTTAGGCAAACCTTTAAGACTAGCTGGCCAAATCGCTCTAGATACACCCCATGGAATAGAGCTTAAAAATGTGGCCTTGAGCCGCACTTTTATAATCCCAGATCCTGCCATTCACCTTTCTAAAGAGGCTAACGCTGCTTTAGATAAAGGGAAACTCCATGCTCTTGTTTCTATCAATGAGGATTTAACCCTAGGCCAGCTACTAGAAATTGAGGGTAAAATTTTAGGCCATGACCTTTATCTCACCCTCGATGAACCTCTTGTTGAAATAGGGTCTTCGCAAAAATTATTTGCTGGCCCAAGGCTTGATAACTTAAGCTCTTGCTATGCTCTTTTAGAGACCCTCACTAATCTGAAGTGTTCAAGCGACACTCTTTATGGGGCCCTTTTTTTTGATCATGAAGAAATCGGCTCTGAAACCTTTGATGGAGCAAAATCCCATTTTTTCAAAAAAAGGATAAAAAAAATTATCGATAGCTACCACACAGAATCGATGATTGATGTAAAAAGCCAAGCCTATTCACTCGACGTCGCTCATGCCAATCACCCAAGCTACCCAGAAAAGTTTGATATAGAGCACCCAATTTTACTTGGAGGGGGCCTGGTATTAAAACATCATAGCCAGCATAAATACGCCCAGGATTTAGAGCTTTTTGCAATGGCTAAAAAACTCTGTCCAAAAACACAAACTTTCACGATGCGAAATGAGGTAGGCACCGGATCTACACTCGGTCCTTATTTTTCATCCCTTTTTAGTATTGCTACCCAAGATGTCGGGATTCCCTTATTAGGCATGCACTCCACAACAGAAATCATTGCTGAAGAAGATCTCAAGAATCTGATAGACTTTGCTAAAGGCTTTTATCATGGTTTATAGCGACAGGCATATTAAAGAAAAAACAGTTGTTGAGCATTTAGCAAAAGCTCGGCAAAAAGGGTATCTTGCCAGTGTGGAACTTCATAATTTTGGATTTTCCTCTAAATTATTTAGTTTTATAGATTCTTTTAGAGATGGAGTGATTGTATTTGCTCTTATTTTTTTATCTCTTGGTAAAATGGTTTGGCCCCTTGCTGTAGGCTTTGCTCTTTGGCGAGGACTTAAAATCACGCTGCAAGGTTTTATGCGGCTAGAAAGACTTCATTTTTTGATTAAAGAAGAAAAATATGAAATTGATCACCATCGGGATGAAGAAAGAGAAGAGCTAATGGCTATTTATGAAGCCAAAGGTTTCAAAGGCCCCCTTTTAGAAGAGGTTGTTGCTACCTTAATGGCTGATGATAATCGTCTTTTACAAGTGATGCTTGAAGAAGAGATGGGAGTGAGCTTTGAAACTTTAGATCATCCAGCTGTGATCGGTTTTATGGCAACTTTAGGAACTCTTGTGTCCCTTGCCCTATTAAATTCTCTCTCTTATTTACCTTATGGAGTGATAATCGGAAGTCTTAGTGTGATGATTTTAACATCCATCTATGAAACCAAAAAACAAAAACTCCCCTCTTTCCAAAATCTTATCTGGAGTATTGCAAGCTTATTATTTGTTTTCACAATCGCCTATTTTATCAATCAATTAGTGACTTGAAAAAATGTATAAGGCTTATAATTTTGATGACTTCATTGCCTCAAGTTATGCAGAAAATGCGTCCCCATTTCTCAAAGAATCTGGCAAATCTTTATCAAAAAATCTCCTTTTAAAAGCTACCCTTGTAGCCGCTTTTTGTTTGTTAATAGCAGTTCTAATAAAGAACCATTCGATTAACACCTCTTATTTATTACTTTCTGTAGTTTATTTTTTTTGCGGCACACCCTCTTTAATCGGTGCCATTCGAGACATGTCTCATAAAATGGTTAATATCGATATTTTAATGACTCTGGCCGCTTTTGTTGCTTTGATCATGGGAAGACCTTTTGAAGGAGCGCTTCTACTTGTCTTATTTGAATTATCAGGCGCTATGGAAGAGGCGGTTTTATTTAAAACCCAAAGGGCTCTTTTTGCTCTAAAGGAACTAAAACCCAAAAGGGGTTTTGTTTTAAAAGAAGATGGCACGGTTTTAGAACGCTCAATTTCAGACATCCCCCTTGGCTCTAAAATTCTTGTACCTCCAGGAGAAATTGTTCCCTTAGATGGAACTATAATTGAAGGAAAAGCTTTTATAAGTGTAGCGCATCTGACAGGTGAAAGCCTTCCAATAACTGTGGAAAAAGGGGTTAAAATTCCAGCGGGAGCTAAAAATATCGACGGAAGAATTGTAGTACTTGTTGAAAGAATTAATGCTGATTCTACCATTTCCAAAATCACTGATCTTATTACATCCGCCCAAAGTTCAAAGCCCATCTTACAAACTCTTTTTGACCGTTTTAGCTCTCGCTATGCGATGACAGTTATTATCCTTTTTGTATTTTTTGCAAGTGTCCTTCCCTTTGTCACAAAACTTCCTTTCTTAGGTCAAGGGGGCGCTTTATATAGAGCTCTTGCTTTTTTAATTACAGCCTCGCCTTGCGCTCTAATCCTTGCAACTCCAACCACCTATTTTAGCGCGATCAGTTCCTGTCTAAAACAAGGAATCTTGCTTAAAGGGGGAAATGTTTTAGATGCAGTGACTCGTTGCAAGAAAGTGGTTTTCGATAAAACAGGGACCCTTACCACAGGATTTTTAAAAGTTCATAAGATAAAAGTGATCTCTGGCGATCTTGATGAAAAAACCATGCTTAGCCTAGCTCTTACCTTAGAGCAAAACACAACTCATCCAATCGGGAAAGCGATCACAGCCTATGTCCAAGATTTAAAAATTGCCCCTTTAAAAATTTCTCATTTTATTCAACATCCAGGCTTGGGAGTAAGCGGTGATTTTGAAAATCATCATGCAGCGATTGGGAAAAAAGAATTGCTTATGCAGTTTGCTGAAGAAAAAACAAAAAAAATCATCGACAGTCTTTCATTTGATGATCCCTATCCCTATACCCTTTTTTTAGCCGCCAACACCCTTGTACTCATTCTTTTTGCTGATGATGTGAGAGTTGAGGCTAAAAATGCTGTGAGTGAACTCAAGAAACAGGGTCTTAAAACCTTTGTTTTAACAGGGGATCATCAATCAAGTGCCCAGCGTATTGGTCAGTTAATTGGAATTGATCAGGTAGCTTTTGATATGGACCCTGCTAAAAAACTTGAAATGATAAAAAGCTATGAGAAAGATGGTATTGTCATGGTTGGTGATGGCATAAATGATGCCCCCTCTTTAGCTCAATCCACTGTTGGTATTTCTATGGGTCATACTGGCTCACATGCCGCTCGAGAGGCTTCTGATGTGGTGTTAATGAGAGAAGATCTTAATCTTATTCCTTATCTATTTAAGAAAGCTGCTGATGCCAGACGTATTTTAATTCAGAACCTGATTTTAGCATTATCAGTTATTCTTCTTGCAACAACACCTGCCCTTTTAGGGGCTATTCCTCTATGGCTTGCTGTTATTTTGCACGAAGGAGGAACTGTTCTTGTTGGTCTAAATTCTTTGAGATTACTGAAACAAAAAAAAGAG
>CAIPRZ010000164.1 GCA_903867585.1 uncultured Chlamydiae bacterium | reverse complement strand
TTTTTCTTCGATAAAGGCTTTGTCTTTTTTTTGAATTCTCAAAGAGTAGGCAATATTTTCAAAAACGGTCATGTGGGGAAAAAGGGCGTAGTTTTGAAATACAACATTAATAGGTCTTCGGTGAATAGGCATGTTAGTAATGTCATCTTTACCTAAAAAAATATGCCCCTCATCAGGGGTTTCAAGGCCAGCAATAAGTCTTAAAAGGGTTGTTTTTCCACAACCAGAGGGACCAAGAAGGGCGAAAAATTTACCAGCGGGGATATCTAAATTTAAAGTATCAAGTATGGTCGTGCCGTTGAGAACTTTTTTTAATTTTTTTATGTGTATATCACGCATTCTTTGATCTGTGTATTTTTTGCTAGAAATTTTAACGCACCCCCTATTTAATTCCAGGATATTTATTTAAAATTGGAAATTCTTATGAAACACGCCAAACTCATTATCGTCGGATCGGGTCCGGCGGCCTATACAGCAGCTATTTACGCCGCTCGTGCTAATCTTGAACCGATCATTTTTGAAGGGTTTTACTCAGGAGTCGCTGGAGGTCAGCTGATGACAACCACAGAAGTTGAAAACTTTCCCGGTTTTCCAGAAGGGGTGACAGGTCCGGAACTTATGGATTTAATGAAAAAGCAGGCTCAAAAATTTGGCACAAAGATTCTTCCAGAAGATGTAGTGAGCGTAGATTTATCCAAAAAACCTTTCAAAGTGAACGGTTCTACAAGTCATTTTACTACCGATTCGTTGGTCATAGCGACCGGAGCTACAGCTAAAAGACTCGATGTGCCTGGAACTTTAGATGGTCAGTTTTGGCAAAAAGGGGTGACAGCGTGCGCTGTGTGTGATGGGGCCGCTCCCTTATTTAGGCAAAAGGATTTATACGTCGTCGGAGGTGGTGATACTGCTATCGAAGAGGCCCTTTTTTTAACAAAATATGCAAAACATGTGTATATCATCCACCGTCGTGATGAGTTAAGAGCCTCTAAAATTATGGCAAAAAGAGCTCTTGATAACCCTAAAGTGACCGTGCTTTGGAATTCGGTTTTAAAGGAGGTTACAGGAGACACTGTAGTTCGTCATGTGGTGATTGAAAACGTTTTAACCCACGAACGAAAAACCTACGAGGCTGGAGGACTGTTTTTTGCTATTGGCCATACTCCTAATACAGGCTTTTTAAATAATCAAATCGATCTTCATGAAACCGGTTATATCAGCGTAAAACCTGGAACCACACGAACAAGTGTTGAAGGGGTATTTGCTGCAGGAGATGTGCAAGATGCTCAATATAGACAAGCCATTACAGCTGCCGGCTCTGGTTGCATGGCAGCTCTTGATGCTGAAAGACATCTTGCCCATTTAGAGGTTCATGTATGAAAAAATGCCTTTGCTCACTGTTTTTAGGCTTACAAGTTTATGGTTTTGATGGAGATCCTTGGGTCATAGAGCCACTCAAGCCGGATGTTAAAGCGCTATATTCCTATACTTTTTTTTCTAATGTCGAAGGATATAATTCTAATTTTAAAAACCAGCAGCTTCTTTTAGCTCTTGATGTGGCTTTTCCTAATCAGTTTCAATTTTCTTTAGAACTAGACCAAGATGCTTCTACTTTTAGAAATTTTTATTTCCGAGATGCAGCAATCGAAATAAAAAAGCAATTTACAGACGATGTAGCTGAAGGAGATAATTTCAGTATTGCAACAGGAGCAAGAGGGATAGCCCAAACCGTTTTCGGTCGTTTAGATCCTGCCACCTTATATCCAGGAGGCTACCACTTTTTAGGTTTTGTCTCTTTGGGAAAAGAGTGGAGTTTTGCCATGGATAATTTTGTAAGATTTTGGCTTCTTGGTGGACTTGGGGTCGCTACTCATGCAAGCCCCTGGGCCGAATTTTCCGGTTATGTTTTATACCGTCATCACCATCATGAATTTAAATTCTTAGCAGTATCTAATATAAGCTATGGTTCACAACTCACCGTTGATATTGATAACTTTCAAGGATGGGGGCATACCAGGTATCGTTATTTTAACTTAGGTTTTATTTATGGTTACGAAGTGATTTCAGACCTTTATATAAAAGCCGGATTTGTTAAAAGGGCGGTATCTCAAGTAATGCCTAAAAATTACAACTATTACACGCTTCTGATTGAAAAGGTTTTTTAGGTAAAAGCGATACAAAAAGCGCAAGCTGTTGTATCGGTATGGCTTAAAGATAATTCAATTTTAGGATGGTTAAATTTTTCTAAAGCCTCTTTAGAGAGTTTAACAGTAGGCTTTTTCTTTTCATTTAGGATAATTTCCATATCGTGCCAGCCTAAATCTTTGCCAATACCAACCCCAAAGGCCTTGGCAATAGCTTCTTTAGCCGCAAAGCGGGCTGCGTAATGGCTATAGGGTTCTTTATAGGTTTGACAGTAGGTGATTTCTTTTTCATGAAGGATTTTTTTCAAAAAACCCGCTGAATTGTTAATAGCTTCTTTTATCCGTTCAATATCAATAATATCACAACCCACGCCTATGATATGATTCATAAAAAGTCCTGTTTAAATAAGATCTATTATAAAAGGAATTTTTTTTAAATTATATAGTCCCTTTTTTCCAAATAATAAATAGTATCTAAAAAAATGGCTTAATCCCGTATGATTGATTCATCAACAAATTTTTTTCGGGAATGATTATGAAACAGATGGCTGCTAAAGTTTTATCTTTAAATTTTATGGGATGTTTATGGGGATACATTGGGATGAATCTTCTCCGTAAGGGCCTTCCTACTTTATTTGGAACCCAATCATTGACCCTTGCTGTGACCTTTACACTTTTAGCTATTTCGATTGGTTTTTTTAAATCTATTTTTGTTTTAAGAAAAACCGCTAATCGCCTTCTTTCCCGTTTAGACAAAGTCACTGGATATACCTCTTTATTTAAAATTTTAGATTTAAAGTTTTTCATCCTAATTTCTTGCATGATCGCTTTAGGGGTCGGACTTGGAAGACTTGAGGGTTTTGAGGTTTTTAAAGGGGTTTTTAGAACAGCTGTTGGCTATGGTCTTTTACAAAGTTCTTTTTACTTTTTTAAACCCGCTTTTATTTATGGTATCCGCGGTTAAAGTGGATTTCAAAGGCCCTGTAAACTTGCTCTACAAAAAATAATTTAGCCATCTCATGAGTTAGTGTCAATAACGACAAACTGATCAGTGAGCTGGCTTTTTCTTTTAAGAGGGGAGTAAGACCATCAGCTGCGCCTATTATGAAATGGAGAGTTAATCCCTGTTTTTCAAAAGATTTCATTAAATATTTAGAAAAGCTGACGCTGTCTTGCATTTTACCTTCAGGGCTTAAGGCGATAAAAGGCCCTTCTAATTTTTCTAAATCCTGATTTGATTTATAGTAGTTTAAAGTAAAGGTGGCATAGGGCTTCATCCGCTCTATAAACTGCAAGGTGCCCTCAGTAATCCATTTTTCTTTGGGTTTACCGACACAATGGAGAAAAATTTTATGCATGCTCTAACCTGGAATGTTGATCGCGTTTTATTATACCTACCCGGGCTTCATTTTCCTATTTATTGGTATGGATTATTATTTGCGATCGGTGTTTTTCTAGCCCAAAAAAGGCTTGCTAAGGATCTTTTAAAAAAGAATCTACTCTCCTTTTCCCAGATTCAGAACCTGATTTTTGTTCTTATTATCTCTATTGTGATCGGAGCTAGAGTCTTTGATGTGATATTTTATCAAAATTTTAAAGCCTACCTTTATAGTCCTCTAGATCTATTTAACCTTCGCCAGGGTGGCTTATCAAGCCATGGGGGATTTTTAGGCTTTTTAGTAGCGCTAAAAATTCTTAATCATAAATACAAAACGCCCTTTTTAGATCTTTTATCCTGCATGACTGTGCCAGCTGGAATATTAGCTTGCTTTATCCGTTTGGGTAATTTTTTCAATCAAGAAATCTTGGGTAAACCTTATTCGGGGTGGGGATCGGTTATTTTTACAAAGCCGCTTAATGATTCTATTCCTATGGCTCGCCATCCAGTCGTTCTTTATGAAGCTTTATGTTACTTAGCTTTAGCTTTTTTAATGTCTAAACTCCGATTAGATTCACCTAAAAAAACAGGACTTGCACTGATCGGTTATTTTGGATGTCGCGGGGGCTTAGAGATCTTTAAAGACTCTCATCCACTTTATCCATGGCCTTTTCAGATGACAACCGGAATGGTCTTAAGTCTCCCGTTAATAGCGGCTGGAATTATTTTAATTTTTAATAGAAGGTCGGTTTTAAAAACAGTAACTAAGTAGTTTTATGATCTAGATATTTTAAAAAAGTTTTATTTAATTAAAAACTGATTTAATAAGAAGTTAATAACATAACTTCTTATTAAATGCTTAATTTAGAAAATTTACATAACTTTTTAAATGGTGAAAGCCTTCTTTATAAAACTAGATCCCATTCTTTTACTGTAAATAATGCTATAAGTAGAATCGCCGCTAGTGTTTTTTTTGAAAATCCCTCTCTATTTAATTTGAAAAGTTTACAAGATAACCCGCAAGGCAGACATGATTTTTTGGCGGCCCTTGACAGTCAATATGAAGACATAAACCCTTTATGGTTAAAAGAGTCTGATCAGCTAATTAAAGTATTAAGCAGCATCGACGATCCCGAAGTTAAAGCTACAATCAATAAAATTCTAAATACCCAAAATCTTTTTAAGTTAAGTGTTGATAGATTGGATAAAGATTCTCCAGAGTTTTTAAAAAAGGACAAAGAAACGGCTGCAAAAGTATTAACCAATAATCCCGAAGATCTAGAATTTGTGGATAAAGATTTGTTACTTTCAAATCCAGCACTTTATGAAATTGCCTGTTACAAACAACCGATGCTGATTGAAAAAGTTCCCCCGAGCCTTTTGAAAGGTAAAAATAATATTCTAAAATTTGCTATTAATTGCTCAAATGAAAATTTTTTTCATTTAAAAAGCTTTTTATCTGAGGATATCCTGAAAGAAAAAATTGATGTTGTTTGTG
>CAIPRZ010000163.1 GCA_903867585.1 uncultured Chlamydiae bacterium | reverse complement strand
CTCAGTAACAGATATAAGGTGCTTAGCCTCTTTACTGATCTCACCGATGGCAACCATACGAGAACAGTCCCCATAATAGCCATCAACAATACTTGTGACATCGATATTCATAATATCCCCTTTTTTAAGGGGAATATCGTTCGGAATACCGTGACAGATGACCTCATTAAGCGAGGTGCAAATACTTTTAGGGAAAGGGGGGTGACCATATCCTTTAGGAGCGGCAATAGCTCCGTAGTGTTTATGGAGCTCTTCAGCTTTAGAATTTAACTGATTGGTCGTAACACCCTCTTTGGCCATTTGGCAAAGCTTGTCTAAAATTAAGCTTGCTGTATGACAGGCTTTTTTTATCCCTACAATTTCTTTTGGGCTTTTAAGTAGTATACCCCACTGTTTCCGATAGCGCGCTTTTTTTTGTTCAAAACTCTCTGTTGGCATTTCAGGGGCATGGCATTTTTTCCATTTTTTTCCAGAGCCACAAAAGCAGGGGTCATTGCGATCCATTATTATCCTATAAATGTAAAATCTGAGTAATTAAGCTCTTTTAAAAATAAGCCATGTGAGGGGGCTGTAACGCCGGCAAGAGATCTTTTTTTATGGTTAAAAAGATCTTTTAAATGATCTGGGGTCAATTTACCTGAACCGATATCCACAAGTGTTCCTACAATAATACGACACATCTTATACAAAAAGCGATCGGCTGTAATTTCAAGGGTTAGAAGGTTATCGCTTTTTATGAATTTGATCTCATCTATTTGACAAATATCGCTATGGGAAGGTTTTAAACATGAGTTACAAAAGCTTGAGAAGTCTTTTTGCCCCTTTAAATAATGAGCAGCTTCTTCCATCGCTTTTATATCTTTTAAAAATGGAGTATGCCAGTAGGTATGAGTTTTAAAAGGAGAGGGAAGTAGATTTAAGTCTAATTGATAGGCGTAGGTTTTTCTTTTGCAAGAAAGACTTGGGTGAAAATCTTCAGGAACAGCGATTACTTTTTTTACCCTTATTTGATCTGGAAGCTGGCTGTTTAAAGCTGAGTCTAATTTAGATAAAGGGATTTTATCCTCATCCAGAGTGGTAATGACAACCTGTGATAAAGCATGAACACCTTTGTCTGTGCGAGAGGCTGCGTCGAGCTTAAAAGTTTTATTATAAAGGTTAAAAAACGCCTTTTTCAATAAGCCTTCAATGCTCCTGTTAGATAAGTTATCCTGCCACCCGTCAAATAGAGTCCCATCATAGGTAATAATAAGGGCTATTTTTAAACTTTGCATGTGCATGTAAATAGTTTAACCCCATCTAAAAACATCTGAACAGAAAGTAGTATTAATACAAGACCCATCAATTTTTCACAGGCATGAAGCCCTTTTTCTTTAAGCTTTTTTTGTAAAAATGAAGAGGATAAAAGAATAAGGGTAGAAATAGCCCAAGCCAGGGTTATTGCAATAAGAGTAGTGCTATGGCCTGTTGCTGTTTGACCTGTGATCATAACTGCAGATAAAATCGCAGGACCTGCTACAAGCGGAATAGCTAAAGGGACAATAAAAGGTTCTTGTGCGGAGTCTTTTTCATTTTTCTCTTCTGCATCATTAAAAATCATCTTAAGGGCGATGAGGAAAAGGATGATACCTCCAGAAATTCTTAAGGTATAATCATTAACCCCTAAAAATTTCATCAGCCATTCACCGATAAAATAAAATAGTATAATAGCTGCAAGAGAAAAGGTTAGTTCTCTCACTATGACAAACTGCATCCGTTTAGGAGGGAGTTTTTTTAGAACTGATATAAAAATAGGGATGTTACCAACCGGATCCATTAATAGGAAAAACACAAGAGTCTGAGAAAAAATCAACGCAAGATCCATAAATTCATCCTTATTAAAATTTTAAGCGGCTCTATCATGAAGAGTAAAAAGTATGAGCTCTTTTTTTAAAGTATCAAATACGAGTTTACATTTTAACTGATCTACAACTTGTAGTTTATCAAAAATCACAAGAACTTCCTCATTTTTTTTTAGTCCTGATTTCGTCCAGTTGGCAGAACCTGCAATTAGGGTCTTTTCATCGATTAAACAGAGCTTATGGTGAAGTAAAACGGGCTCTTTTTGGATCATGACCTCAAAAGAGCACTCGATGAGTTTAGCTAAAAGGGGGCTTGGGTTTTGAGTATTGAGCTTATCGATATATAAATAAATTTTTACACCTCTATTAGAAGCCCCGATAAGGGCCTCTAGAAGTTTAGGATGGGTCAGTGAGAACATGGCTAGGTAAATGGTATCTTTAGCCTCTTCGATTCTGTTTATAAGGTCACACAGCGCCCTGTTTTTTATATCGGGTAATAAATAGGCCCTTCCTAATTCAAAATCACAAAAGCCCCTTTCCCTTTGGTCTAAAAAAGCATAAAGTTTTTTTGAATACACCCCAATTAAGGCGTTATAATGCCAGTAAAGCGAGGAGGGGGTGTAGTTAGTCGATCCAAGAAGGGTAAGCGTATCATCCAGACCACAAATTTTACGGTGCATCAGGGCCTTATTGCTATAAGGATAGCTAAATACTTTATCGGATAATTTGTTTCTTAAATCAGGTGATGCCTTAATGTCATAGTAAACTTTTGTCGGTATATAGCCGCTTTTATTATTAATTATTTTAATGAGTGTGGGGTCGGAAAAGCTATATATTTGGATATCAACAGATTTTTTGGCTTGGGATACCAGATCATTTAAATAATCGCCAATAGGTTTAGGGCTGGGATTTGAGAGGATAAAAAAAGAGCCGGTGTCTTTAATAGACTCAACCGGCTCTTTTATAGCTACAAATGCTAAAAGTGAGCCCAATCCTAAGGCTAGTAGCCTTGAAAGAATTGGGTTCAATTTAGATCTTTTCGCCTTTGGCACGCATCTCTTTAATAACAGCAGCTAGGCCATTTTTATCAATAGTGCGCATAGCGCTTGTGCTTAATTTTAGGGTGATAAAGCGGTTTTCATCAGCAAACCAGAAACGTTTTTTCTGGATATTTGGAAGAAAACGGCGACGCTTAATACCGGTGATTTTAAGACCGATCCCTTTTTTCTTTTTAGCGATACCACGATAGGTATAGCTGTTACCCGTTTTAGGGGATTTTCCTGTAACCTGACATCTGTTTGACATGAAGATTCTCCGAAATAGACAGAAATTTTGTAGTTACTTAGAAGTCTATCACCTGCAGGGGTTTTTTTTAAGTCTAAAATTGATTTTTAGTCTAAAATCAAATTTAAAATTAATTATTTACAGACGGAAAAACTATTTTAAATAAATCTTTTCCTATAAGAAGTCCCGAACTTATAATCAATTTTTTTAAAACTTTTAATAGGAGATGGTTGATATGTTTGAAGCTTTATGTTTTTCCTTATTGGCAACAGCGGGTATTTCAGAAGATTTATCAGTTATTTTCGAGAATATTTATGAACGTGGTGTTTGGGCAAGAGATGAAAACGGTAAAGGAACCTCGGGGTTGGGTTCAGAACCTATAAATGTAAAAGATTATTTTTATTTTTTATCTGATTTTCTTGTGACGCACCGTATAAAAACGGTCACTGATGCAGGCTGTGGTGATTGGCGATTTTCTAAATATATTGATTGGAGAGAGATTGAATATTTGGGATTAGATGTATGTAAATCCGTTATTGTTAAGAATATTAAGAGCTTTTCTAATACCAAAATTCAATTCATGCATGGAAATTTCCTAGAAATGGATCTACCCCCTGCCGATTTATTAATATTGAAGGATGTATTAATTCATTTATCTAATAAAAATATATTCAAGGCGATCAACCAATTTAAAAAATTTAAATATGTCATTGTTGTAAATGAT
>CAIPRZ010000162.1 GCA_903867585.1 uncultured Chlamydiae bacterium | reverse complement strand
TCTTCAAGGCAGAAAAAGACCTGGATTACCAACCCAAATATATTCTCCCTGTTCGCCGGTCCGTGGGGCATACACAAAACTTGAGCGGACTCTAGTTAAAAATTCTTTGAAAGCGATTTTATAAACCCTTTGAAGAAGCCCGGGGCCGCTTGGATCCACAGGATCTATAAAATAAAGCTCTCCATGATTAACTTGGGTTATTTTTAGACCAATAACGACAATGGCATGAAGATTTAAAAACGTTTTATTTTCATATAAAGGTTTGAGATACCCACTGTAGATAAGTCCTAAAGAAGGATGACTATCAACTGGATGAATTTCAGAAAAAGTATGACGGCCAAAATGGCCAATACAAAAAAAATAGAAATGATGCCTTAAAGCCTCCACAAGAATTAAATCTCCCCTATCTGGGGTCCAGTAATGGGGAATAAGATGCATCCTTAAAAGCATTAACCTTAAAGAATAAGAAGCCAGAACCCTTTGCGCCTTATGCACGGTGTGAAACTGGGAACTAATAGATGTAAAATAACTTTGTGACACCGGCAAACAACAAAACGGGGTTCTTTGATAAAAAGACATCTGGAAAAGAACGTTCATAAATAAAAGAGGCCCATGAATATGACACCCATAATTAGCAATGTAGCCTGATGCAAAAAAAGATTTAGAATCCTCGTCGCCCTGTATCAAATTCAAATTAGACAATCGGGACAGCGCTTTTTTAAACAGTGATAATATTTTTTCATTTAGCCGATAAAAACTAAACTCTGAAGCTTTTCCAAAGTGGGGGCTAAGACGCCTTGCAGCATAATACATGCAAGTAGGCCCTACTTGAGCTTTTTGAAAAACTCTGGGGCGCATAAACCCTTCCAGCCGGCGCATATAGGGATCTGGCTTTCCTAAAGGGGGTGTTGTAATGTGGGAAGAAAGGGTGTTTTCAAGAACTTCTGGCTTCCAATGACATTTTAAAGGATTCATTTTAATTAGTATTAGTCTATGCTAAGAATTAAATTATAACCCAAATAATCTATGCGTTGTACCAGTTTTTGTACGGCTAATCAAATAGATCTAAATAAACTTAGTTCTGATCTTGCTTCAACTAGTAAGCCCAATCAATATAAAGATGTTATCCATCAAGAAATTATTAAAGAACGGAGCCATCGTGGGGATGTTTTTTATTTCTCCTATGGCTCTGTTGTTATGTGGGGTCTTGAAGAAAATGAAGAAAGAGCTATTTTAGATATCCTAAAACAATTTGAAAAAGAATCGATTGCTAAAGTTGAAAGGGATGACTTTACCTTTACCTATGGCGATACGATGAAAATTGATGAAGATGAAATTTTTCTTGAAGGTAAAAACTTTTCTCAAAAACTAGCTATTTCCTATGCCATCGCTCAATCTTTGAAACTAGCTGTATTTGAAGAAGGGGTTAACGCCATGGTAGAAAAAACTTCAATGCTGCCACAACAACTAGCAACCACTGGTAAAATCCCTTTTTCACGAAAAGAGATTTTTAAACTTACAGGCGAACTATTTATTGAAAGAACCCGAGTGAATCTCAACAGTATTGTTTTAGATGTCCCTGAATTTTTTTGGGAAAATCCAGAACTTGAACCGGTCTATAGAAAAACAGCCTATTACCTTGATATGTCTAAAAGAGTTGAAGGGATGAATAAAAAACTTATTGTGATCCATGATTTTCTTGAAATTCTCTCTTCAGAACTTAATCATAAACATAGCTCAAAGCTTGAACTCACCATCATTATCTTGATTGTGATCGAGGTGCTACTTATGCTTCTATTAGCCAAATGAAAATAGTATTGATTGCTTTAGTGAAACTTTATCAACTCACATTAAGCCCTTTTATCGGTAACTGTTGCCGCTTTTACCCCTCATGCTCTCATTATGCCATAGATGCCATCCAAGAAAAACCTCTTCCTAAAGCTCTTTTTCTCATTATAAAACGGTTATCTAAATGCCATCCCTTTTCTAAAGGGGGGATAGATTTTATCCCCAAGTGATTTTAAAAAGCGCTTGCTAAATCTTTTTAAAAAGATTATTTCAAAGCTTTTAACCCAAGAGCTTTTTCATGAAAATCTTTTATCTATCCCTTTTTTCTTGTCTTAGTTTTGATTTTCTAGCCGCTGATATTGATGATAAAGTCTTAAATCCCCCCATTGTTTTAGGTTCTATCCCCGTTGGTATAAACCCCATTCAAATGGCTAAATATCAAAATAGAGGGTTTGTGACAAATCAGATCCAGAGCCAACCTACTGGTAATGTCACAGTTTTTGATCTAAATACTAATCAGGTGTTAGGAACCGTTACCGGATTTGGATCTAATCCTTCCTTTATCGCTATCCAAGGAACAACCGGTTATGTGACCAATGCTCTTGATAATACAGTCAGTTATTTTGATGTGACAAGCCCGTTTACTTCTGGAAGCTTTACAGTGAATGGGAGCTTTTCTGTAGGGACTAATCCGCAAGGGATTGCCACCACATCAACAAAAGGATTTGTCCTTAATCAAGACGATAAAACCATTAGTCATTTTAGTTTAACCTACCCCCCCACATCTTCGGGTAGCTATTCATTGGATCCAAGTTTTTTACCACAATGTATTGTTATTAATGGAACTACCGCTTTTGTCACAGGAAATATTGGACTTTGCACTTTTGATGTCACTCAAGCAAATCCTAGTATTACTTACACGCCCTATCCCTTAATAACTAATTTTTATGGTGTAGCTATATCGGGAACAACAGGCTATCTGACTAATAATAATGGATCTAATGTCAAATTATTTAATACAGAAACCCTTGAGAACATTAGCGAAATAACTGGACTAGCTAGTTCTACCGGAATCATCATTAGTGGGACGACGGGATATGTTGCACAATACATTAGTAATCAGGTGAAATTATTTGACACTACTACTAATGAAATAACAAGCACTATCCCTGTATCCGACAGCCCCTTGTTTTTTTTAATAAATGGAACCACC
>CAIPRZ010000161.1 GCA_903867585.1 uncultured Chlamydiae bacterium | reverse complement strand
ATCTGTCCAAAAGAGACAATCGAGGCGTCTTCTAGATTTGTTGCTTGATTATTCTGATCAATAAATTGTCTCCACATAGGACTTGAGTGATCAATTAAAAGGACTTTAAACGATTCATCGATAAAAGCATTTTCTAACTGAAGGCCAAAAGACTGTGAGCCTCTTGATTGATAAAAATCATGCAAGGCCATAGCCATTTGATACAAAATATCTAAAAGGTTTTTTTCATCTATTCCCTCTTTGGAGGCTAAAACAACCTCTTTAAGAGACTGGACTTTGGGATGAATCATTAGTTCTTGAAGAGAAAAAATCTTAGAATCTTCAGAAAAGACTTCCTGGATAGTGACAAGTGTTGAAGAGGAAACAGGAGTTAGATCTTTTACACTAGAGGGTTTTTCTTTTAGAACCTGAACCACATAAGGGGTCTTTAAAACCTTATGCTCAGCTAAATAGCACTCCTTTAAATCATCGCTACAAAGTAATTGATGTAGTGTATAGGCCCCTAAGCTCTGATCCATAGTTTTACCGTATTAATTATTATAAAATTCTGAGCAACTTGGCAATACCCCATAAAAGGGCCACAACTATCGGCAAAGCCCCTAAAATAAGCCCAATAGGGAGCCCTTTAGAGGGTTTACCTTGCGGATTTCTCATTTCAAGAGTTCCAATACCATAAGCAAATTCATGCTTTTCATGCGGAAGCTTAAAAGCGCTTGGATTTTCCTTCATAATAGCGTCAATATCGATTCCTAAAAAGGCAGCATATTGCTTAATAAAGCCTAAAGCATAAAAAGAGGATACAAGTTCTTTAGTGCGCCCTTCTTCAATATGTTCAAGATAGGTGCTACGGATAGAGATCGCATTTTCGACCTCTTTAATTGATAACTTCTGAGCTTCTCTTTGAGTTTTTAAATAAGTACCAAGAGCTTTAAAATCGTCACTCATAGTCATTACCCCCTTTCATGTTTATCAAGGGGTTTATAGCTGATTCTCTAACTTTGAGCAACGGTTTCTTTTTTAGTTTTAAAAGTGGATTATAGAAGGGTATTCCCCATTAAAAAATGGGGAATAATGAATTTTTAAATAGGTGGTTTTTTAAGAAGCTTCCACAAGATCTGTGGTTAAATGGACAGTTTCTTCATGGACCGCATTTGAAGGCGCTTTAGTACAACAATTAAAGGCCCATTTTATATCTGGGTAAGAGGATATCATTAAGGATATAAGTGGCATTATACATCCAATAGCTAACATAACAGCTGGTAGAGCGCCGCCGCTGGCACCACTGGCTCCTACGAAAATAGCGACTGCGATACCGATCGATAGGGCTGTTAGGGCCACTCTCATATATTTATAAAATTGAGATTCAGGTTTTGCTTCATTTAGACCATTAATAAGCTGTTTTACATCAAAATAGGTCACAAGAAGCGTGATTATAGGTTTTAAGATATTGATTACTTGGGAAAAAACACCGACTGTACAAACATCTGATATGGCCACTAAGGCTCCACTTATGACGCATAAAGCTCCAAGAACAGCGCTTTCTCTGTATGAATAAGTAAGATTACTCGATATTTCCTTGATTTTACTTTTTAATTCAGAAATAACTTCATCATTGTTAAAGGTACCTAATTTTTCAAAAAGATCGTTAAATTCCTTGATTAATTTTGGATCAACCACTTTTCCTAAAGATTTGTCTTTAGATACTACCATCTCATGGAAATTAATGATCTTACTCAAGGTTTTTGTATCATTAGTATCATTGGCGTAACCTCTAAGAGCTTGCAAACCGACTTTGTTAGTTGTTTCAATAAGAGAGGGATTTTCGAAATCAACAGGACGGTTAATACGGTTTTGCAAAGAACCTGCATTATGCATTTTTGTAAAACAGTTGAACGAAAGAGCAAACATGGCTACGCAGAAAAAGGCATCTCCAACCACATTAACCACTTTTAAAGCTTCACTGCTTGCATTTTTACCAAAAACTTTTACAGTAGCAACAACACCTTGCAGCATCCCGGAAATGGCCTCAGAGGCTCCACGTAAAACTTTTACGCCCCCTTCTAATCTTCCTGCACCATCATTTTTAGAATCTTTTATTAATTGGACCCCTTGGGCTAAATTTGAAATACCTGTTAGTACCCCAAAGTAGCGATTAAGTGAAATGGCAGGGCTTACAAGAGTAGAATCAATAGCGTTAAAAACCCCAGAAGCGATGCTTCTCACGTCGCCTGGAACATACATCGAAGCCACAAAGTGGTCATGTGATCCAATAGATCCGTTTTGAATAACGTCTATAGCTGTCTTTTTTGAGTCGGCTGCTAGATTGATACTCATGTTTTTGCCTTAGTTTTATTATTATTAAACTTAATTTTACTATATTAAAGATTAAATGTTAAGGTTTTTTAAAAATAATTATT
>CAIPRZ010000160.1 GCA_903867585.1 uncultured Chlamydiae bacterium | reverse complement strand
TTTCATGATCCATAGAATCTAAATCTTCTAAGGAATCAACTTTTTTCACACCAAAAAATAGGGTAAACATCGTTCCATAACGATTAAGGGTGACATCGAGGACGCGCTCTTTAATAAAGTTATCAATGGGATCAAGAAGTAATAAAGATTTATCATGCATCGTTTCATAAAAACTATTTTCTAGTAATTTCTCTGTCACTTTAAGCCCTGCACTCATAGCTAAAGGATTGCCAGATAATGTTCCAGCTTGGAACACTCCCCCTTCAGGGGCTAAATAATCCATGATAACTTTTTTACCACCAAAAAAAGCGGCCGGTAAACCCCCACCGATGATTTTTCCATAGCAATAAAGATCTCCATCAATCGAAAAATCACAAGCGGCCCCAAAAAAATTGGTTCTAAAACCGGTCATGACCTCATCAACGATTAATAAAATATCAAAACGTTTGCAAAAAGCTTGAAGAGCTTCTAAAAACTCTTTTTTGGGTAATATAACGCCCATATTACCGCATACAGGCTCGAAAATAATGGCTGCAATCGTGTCTGCTATAGGGGTTAGGGAATCAAAGGCTTTACTATCGTTATAGGGAAGTACTACGGTCTCTTTAACACTATCTGCTGTAACACCAATAGAGCTAGGCGCAGAATTTTCTAGTAAAAATGATCCGGCATTTTTTAATAAAGCGTCGTGATGTCCGTGGTAATGGCCATTAAATTTACAAATTCTATTACGACCTGTAAATCCTCGTGCAAGCCTTAATGCTGACATTGTAGCTTCAGTGCCAGAAGATACAAAACGAACTTTTTCTAAATGAGGAATATGCTCAATTAAACGACGAGCCAGTAATATTTCTTTTTCGCATAAAGCTCCATAGGAACTTCCAAGCAATAACTGGTCTTTGACAGCTTCAGTTACACAACCATCAGAATGACCTAAAATAATAGCCCCCCAACTTAGGCAATAGTCTATATAACTATTGCCATCAACATCAGTGATGGAAGATCCCTGAGCTGATTGCACCACAAGCGGGGTCATTGAAAGCGATTTGGCAGCGCGAACAGGAGAATTAACACCGCCGGGCATATACAATTTAGCTTCTTCATAATAACTTTGCGAAACTGATGTTGTAAAATTAACCATATCTTGACCGGGGGCTTTCAAGTTTGCCATTATAGCCAGCATGAGATTTAAAACCTATCTACAAAGCCTTGTATTTATCGCCTTTAGCCTTCAGGTTCATTCTATAGAATTTGGGGTCTATTTTAATTTAGATAAAGAATCGAAAAAACAAGAGGCCTTTTTAAGAAAAAAAAGCGAACTGTTTTTAGCCAATTCTCAAACTTATAATTCCATATTTGCTATACGCAATCAGGCAGAAAACGACGCCTTAACCATCAAAAACACATTAGCATCACAAGGTTATTTAGATGCTAAAGTTAGGGTCTATTGTGATGGTTCAGGACCTTTAGTTTCTGTTGTTTTTGAAATTTCTGCAGGAAATCGATATCTATTTGGTAACATAGACTATAAGCCGCCTTATGAAAATCCTATTATTGAATCTTTTATAGGCCAATATATCAGCTACAGCTCGATTGAAGAACTTGAAAAAGAGCTCATCGAAACTTTACAAAATCAAGGTTTTTTTAATGCAAAAATTGAAGAAACAAAGATTCTTATCCAAAGTGAAGATAAAGCTTCGGTCCTTATAAAATATGAGAAAGGTCCTTGTTACTATTTTGGATCAACAACCATTGTAGGTCTTAATAAGGTCAATCCTTTGTTGATTGAAAATAAGATTTCATGGCTTGAAGATCAGCCTTTTAATGCTTCTTTACTTAAAGCTCTTCAGCAACAACTTCTAGATACCCAGCTATTTTCTCAAGTAAGCGTCAGAGCCCTTGAAGCTACTAGTGGTCATATTCCTATCCAGATAGAAGTTGTGGAAACAAAATTTAAGTCGGTAAGTATAGGAATTAACTATCAAACCCATTTTGGGTTTGGGGGCGATTTAAGCTTTGAGCATAAAAATTTATCAAGCAACGGTCAAAGGCTTAATTTTGAAACCACCGTGACCCAAAATAGTATTTTGGGGAAAATCAACTACTTTATTCCCAATTTTTGTAATGAGTCTCAAACTCTTGATTTTAAAATAGAAGCCATTAGGGAAGAACTTCAACCCTCTTTTTCAGATAATCTTTATGAATTTTCCTGTAAATTTCATAAAACAATAACTCGGGTTACTAATTACGATTTAGGAGTGGCCTCAAGATTTTATCAGGTTCAACACAGCGTTCAAAATAAAGAATCCGTTCTAGCCATTCCATTTGTAAAATTCAATTACGACACTACCTATAGTCAATTAGATCCCAAAACTGGAATAAAGGCCTCGATAGGAGGTTTATACTATCAAAACTTTATCAATCCCAGAGGCTATTTTTCAGGAACATTTAAAAGTGCTTTTTTTTACTCTATTTGGAAAAAAAGGATAACATTTGCTGAACGCCTTTTTATTGGAACTTTTTTTACCTCCCATACAAGCTCTATTCCAGTCCCCTTACGGTTTTTTGGTGGGACAGATGAGTATTTGAGAGGTTTTAAGTATTATACTGTCAGTCCCCTTTTAAATGGAAAACCCGCTGGAGGAAAATCCACCCTTTATCTCAATTCTGAAATACGTATCACTATTAAATACCCTTTTGGGACCGTATTATTTTATGATTCAGGATTTGTATCAGATTATATAACCCCGTATAAAAACTCGCCTTATTATCAAACCTTGGGCTTTGGTTTTCGTTATTACGCTTTTTTTGGACCACTTAGAATTGATATAGGATTCCCACTTAATCGAAGAAAAGAATTAGATGCTAAATTTAAAGTTTTAGGAAGCTTTGGGCATACTTTTTAAAAAATTAAGCTCTGAATCTGATTTTAATAAGGTATAAGTTATACTCTTAAAAGAGGCTACAAAAAGCTTTTTAAGAGAAAATTTTTAGAAACGATGACCTATCTTTTTTTTCAGCTCCATAAATTAAGAACTAAGATATTAGTCTCATTTCTACTGTTCTCTTTTAGCCAAACCTCTTATTGCCAACAAAATATTGAAAAAGCAGTCCATTTTTTTCTTTTAAAAAAACATCCTAAAAACATATTAAAAGGCCTTAAAATGTATTCTTTTAATCGATGGCATATCGATGAATTTGCCCTCGATTTTGGTCCCTTAGGCCATTATGAAGCTATTAATCTATTTTGCGAATTTAAAGGGCTAAAATGGCTTTTTGGAAAAATTCATTTTGAAAATCTGGTTGTTGAAAAACTTATCTTAACTCAAGAAAAGCCTGTGCCTTTAAGTGCCAAGATTTTTAATACCCTTTATCTCAATCAAAAAATAGATGTGAATCAATTGCATATTGATCACTTAGAGATTCCCCTTTTAGATAGCCCGATTGCACTAAATTTTGTAAAAAAAGCTCATCTTAACTTTTTAGATCTTTTTGATTTAGAAACCCGCTATAGAAGCGGTTTTGAAATCCCAAGAAAATATGCCTTTTTAAAATTTAAATCT
>CAIPRZ010000159.1 GCA_903867585.1 uncultured Chlamydiae bacterium | reverse complement strand
GCTCTTGGATAGTGATCAGCTTTTAAAATATGTAAAGCTTTTAAATCTTCAAAAAAAGCCTCGGTAAAAGGTTCTGTGTACTCTTTTAAAGGGATCTTTTTTTCAATGGCCCCTTTTAGAGTTTTGTCATCAATGTCTGTAATATTCATGACATGTTTAACCGAATACCCAAAATATAAAAGGACCCTTTTTAAAATATCTTCAAAAACATACGTCCTAAAATTACCGATATGAGCAAAATTATAGACCGTCGGTCCACAGGTATAAAGTAAAACAACCGGCGGCTTTATTGGAGCAAAAGATTCAAGTTTATTTGCGAGCGTATTAAAAAAATTAAGTGATTTCATGTTCTAATGATCGGTAATCGATTTTTCCAGTGGCTAGTTGATTTATAGCTTTAACAACTTTAATAGAAGAAATTTTTGCCACCTTTGGCATCCCTTTATGACGCAAATAATTATTAATCTCATCAAGATCAAGATCGGGATAAATCGTTACAAGAACGAGTTTTTCAGCCCCTTGATCCGGCATGAGTGCAAATTGCGCCAGGCCCGTTGAAGAGTGTCTATAGTCTTCTAAAGCCTCTTCAATAGCGCCAAGAGAAATCATTTCAGCGCTTATTTTTACAAACCGTTTAAAGCGGCCTCCTAAAATAAGCTCATGGTGTGGGCTTAACTTTCCTCTATCCCCGCTACGATACCATATTTTATTATCTATCTCAATAAATGGGTCCTTTTTGATCCCAAGATAGCCTTTAAAAATATTTTTACCGTGAATAAGGATTTCTCCTTCAGACCCTAATGGCAAGGGGGTGAGAGAATCAGGATCTACAATCATGAGCTCTACTCCCTGAATAGGGATTCCTACCCCTTTTGTAAAAGCATTTCTTTGAAGTGTAACGATAGGACCACATTCAGTAATTCCATAGCCTTCCAGTAAAACAGCATGATGACATTTTTCATTAAATAATAGTTTAACAGGATCTTGAAGTTTTTCTGCTCCAACCACCACAAGTCTTAAAGAATCGAGTTGTTTAGGTTGAGCATAGATAAGAATTTGCTTTAAAAAACTGGGTGCTGAACAAAAAAGGGTCGCTTTGAATTGATTAATGGCACAAGCAATAGCAATACTATCTGTTGGATCGGGCATATAAATTACTTCAAGCCCTGTAACCATCGGTAAAAAACCCGATATGACACTACCAAAGGAGTGGAAAGGGGGCAAAGTGGCTAAAAACCTATCATTATCCTGTACAAGACCTGTTTTTAAAGAACTTGCAATATCAAATAAGATATTAGTGTGTGTCAGAGGGACCGCTTTAGGCATCGACTCTGATCCTGAGGTAAATAAAATACAGGCTACATCTTCAGAGTCTAATTTATTACTTACCTTATTTCTTAAACTTGAGATGGCAAAAGAGGCTAGGAGGGCTTGCAATTTCTTTGCAAATCCAATCCCCTGCTTAATCTTTTCAAGGGTATAAACCTTTTCAAAATTTGGACCAAGATCTACATTAAAGGCTTTTTCCAAAAACTTTTCAGAAGATAAGATCACATCAATCTTCAAAAGCTCGATCGCAAAATCTAAAGATTTTCTCCCTCCTGTCCAATTGAGCATAACAGGCACCTTATCAGCTCGCATCACAGCAAACATTAATAGATAAGCCATCAGCGAGGAGGGAAGAATAATGGCAATATAAGAGCCCTTAAAACTTGCAATCTCTTTAGCCATGAGCTCAATGATCATGACAGCTTTTTTAAAGGTGAGTTCTTTTAAAGTTTGATCATAGCCCATTCGTCGATATGGAGACCTTGCAGATTGCGCATAAAAAGCTTCCAAAAGGTTTTGAGCTTCCATGAGCTTGACATTCAAAAGTCCTTGTGGCTTTAAAATATCGTTAAACTCAAGCGTTTTTGAATC
>CAIPRZ010000158.1 GCA_903867585.1 uncultured Chlamydiae bacterium | reverse complement strand
TTTTGATACACAAAAACTAGTAGCCCTTATTTCCACTATTATATTTTCAATCGCTGGAACACTTGTCATTTTCTTCTCAAAAAGAATATCTAAACCTATTTCTCTTTTAGCTACAGAGGTGGATAAGATTACTAAATTAAACATGACAAATCCCATAAGAGTCACAAGTAACATTAGAGAAATCATCATTTTAGATAAGTCGATCGATGAGCTAAGAAAAGCCATCATCTCTTTTGCTAAATATGTCCCCAAAAAGCTCGTTTCTTTCCTCGTACAAACAGGGCAAGAAATTAAAATCGGGGGAGAAAAGCAAGAAATAGTCATTATGTTTTCTGATATTGTAGGCTTTACCCCGATTGCTGAAAAGTTATCGGTTGATAAACTTATGGTCTTATTAGAAGAGTATTTTGATAAGCTATCCCAAACTATCTTAGAAGCTCAAGGGACTATCGACAAATATATCGGCGATAGTGTAATGGCTTTTTGGGGAGCTCCTGAAAAAATTAAAGATCCAGCTATCCAAGCCTGCCAAGCTCTCTTACGTTCATCGTCGCAAATTAATCTTATAAACGAAAAAAGAAAAAAAGATCAGCTGCCTGAATTTATCACAAAATTTGGGCTTGATATGGGGATGGCTTTTATCGGAAATATCGGAACCCAAGAAAGGATTAACTATACAGCCATTGGTGATGTCATAAATACAGCTGCTAGATTACAAGCTCTAAATAAGACCTACCATTCTCATATTATTATTACAGAAAATGTATTGAAAAACCTCAATAGCTCTTTTATCACACGCCCTTTAGATACCGTTATGGTTAAAGGAAAACAAAGCCAGATTAAAATCTACGAGCTCCTAGCTCAAGATAGTCAAGATCCCCTAATCCATGGAAAACCCTCTGATAGAGAGCTGTGTAAAATATTTACAGAAGCTTACCTTGAATTTGAAAACAATAATAGAGAAAGGGCTCTTGAGCTTTTTAGACAAATTGAACAAAAGTTTCCCGAAGACGAGCCAACAAAAATATACCTCTCAAAACTTAACTCTTAAAAAAACCCATGCACGATCACAAAGAATTTGAGACTCAAGGATCCAAAGGGATTATCCAGTATTGGCCGCTACTTATTATTACCCTTTATGCTGGTGTCTTAAGTTTTGTTTTGATGAATTCCACACAAACTTTTATGTATCGCTTTATGGGGTTTTTCTTGAGTTTTTTTGCCCTTTTTAAGTGGGTCGATATTAAAGGCTTTTTGGAAGGATTTAAAGAGTATGATCTTTTTTCACGTGTTTTCCCACCCTACTTAATTATTTATCCGATTGTAGAGGCCTCTATTGGAATTATGTATGTATCCTTGCGTTCTATAAAAATAGCTAATTATACATTAATTGCTGTTATGGGGATAAATGCTATTTCAGTAATTTATGCGCTTATAAAAAGAAGAAAAATTAACTGCGCCTGTCTTGGCACAGCCATAAAACTCCCACTGACAGTAGTGAGCCTATTTGAAATCGTTTTGATGCTTGCTATGGGTGTTTTAATGATGAGTGCTAAAAATTAACCTGTAATTTCTGAAGAGGGGTTAGAGCTAGAAGCCTTATCAAACCCTTTTACCATAATATCATAGATTTCTTGAGGATTATAATGCTCTTTTTCCATTTGCTGGAGGGCTTTTTCAAAAAGCTCACCATGTCCAGCCTCGTTACGGGAAATTTGAGTCTGTCTATCTAAAGCAAATTGCTCTATAAAATACGTATCAAGCTTTCGCTTTTTATCCCATTTATAGGCTATAAAACCAAAAGTGGTCATAATTAAAATCGATATAATTATCTTTATTAGCTTCATAATTAACCTGTAATTTTAAATAAAATTATATCACTAAATCTTAATAAAGTCAACCCTAAGCTCAATTGACAGTAAACCTATTTATCTAGGAAACTACTCAAATTCTTCACAACGAAAGATTGACTATGAAACAACCACGAGAGCATTGGGGATCAAGACTTGGATTTATTATGGCAGCAGCAGGTTCTGCCATCGGGCTAGGAAGCCTATGGCGTTTCCCCTACGTCACCGGCCAAAATGGGGGTGGGGTTTTTGTCCTCCTCTATCTAATATTTACCATTTTTATTGCCCTTCCTGTCTTCATTGGGGAGCTTTTAATGGGTCGTGGGGCTCAAAAAAGTGCGGTTGGGACCTTCGGGGAATTATCAAATAATTCTAATAATTGGAAACTTCTAGGCTGGTTCAATATTTTGACCACCTTTTTGATCCTTTCCTACTATTGCGTGGTTTCAGGGTGGTGTCTAAATTACATGATGATGTCGCTCAATAACTTTACCTTAAATAAATCGCCAACAGAAATATCTAACCTTTTTGGCCTTTTATATAACTCAGGCGATATCAATTTATTTTGGAATTTTATTTTTATCCTTCTCAATGTGGGTGTGGTTTATGGAGGTATTCGTAAAGGGATCGAGCATTGGGCCAGTATTTTGACCCCAGCTTTACTATTTATCCTCATTGGCCTTTTTATTTACTCAACCACCCTTCCTGGGTTTGGGGCGGCCTTTAAGTTCATCTTTATGCCCGATTTTTCCAAAGTCACCGCCTCTAGCTTTCTTAATGCCCTTGGGATGTCGCTATTCACCTTAAGTGTTGGCCTTGGCATTATCATCACCTATGGAAGCTACATGAAATCCACTGAAGATATGCCAAAAACCGGGCTTATTGTCAGCAGCATGACAGTTCTTGTTTCTCTTTTTTCAGCTCTGATGATCTTTCCGATTATCTTCACCTTTGGCTTTGAGCCCCAAGCAGGAGCAGGTCTTGTTTTTAAAACCCTACCGATTTTATTTTCTAAACTGCCTGGAACGGTTGTGGTTTCAACAATCTTTTTCCTCCTCCTTGTCTTTACAGCCCTTACCTCTTCGATTTCATTATTTGAAGTGCTTGTATCTAACCTCATTGAAGTTTTCAGCTGGTCACGAACAAAAGCTGTTATGATTTCAGCAGGCAGCGTTTTTGTTATGGGGATCCCAGCAGCGCTTACAGGAACTGGTAAATTATTTGCAAACTGGTCAAGTCTTTATGGGCGTGATTATTTTGATAGCCTTGATTATCTAACCGGCTCTTGGATGCTACCGATGGCTGCGTTATTAACAACCATTTTTGCTGGTTGGAGAATGGATAAAAAATTTGCCCAAGAAGAATTTTTAAAAGGTGCTTCTTGGAAAAAACTATTTAAACCCTGGATTTTCTTTGTCCGATGGGTAGCTCCGATTGCAATCATTTTAGTGATTTTGCATGAGGGTGGAATTGTCGATATAAACCGTATTTTTAGGTAACATATGAGCGAAAAAAAACTTTCTATTAATACTGAAAACATTTTACCGATTATTAAAAAATGGCTTTATGCCGATCGGGAAGTCTTCTTGCGCGAACTTGTGGCTAATGCCCAAGATGCCATTTCTAAACGAAAAATTGCTTATACAAGCGATGTGATAGATCAGATATCTATAACTATTGATAAAGAAAATAAAACACTCACCTTATCTGATACCGGTATCGGTATGGATGCTGATGAGATCGAGCGCTATATTGCTCAAATTGCTTTTTCAGGGGCTGAGGAGTTTGCTAAAAATTATCAAAATGGCGCAGAAAGTATCATCGGTCATTTTGGGTTGGGATTTTATTCAAGCTACATGGTGGCAAAATCTGTTGAGATCTATTCCCTATCTTTTAAAGAAGGGGCGGTAGGCGCTTACTGGCGCTGTGACGGGGGTGTCGACTATACTCTTGAAACACGCCAAAAAGAGACTAAAGGCACTCAAATCATCCTCCATCTCAATGACGATTCTTTAGAATTTTTAGAAGAATCAAAAATCAAAGACCTTCTCAATACCTACTGCCGTTTCTTCCCTGTGAAGCTTGAGGTTAATAACGAGGTTTTTGAAACTAAAGAGCCACTTTGGTTAAAAAATCCTCAAAATATCACCAAAGAAGAGTACATTGAGTTTTATAAAGTTCTTTATCCCTTTGATCAAGATCCTCTTTTTTGGGTTCATATTAATATCGACTATCCTTACCACGTTAAAGGGATTCTCTATTTCCCAAAAATGGGTAAACAGTACGACTTCCAAAAAAGCCATGTGAGACTATTTTCTAATAGAGTCTTTGTTTCTGATGATTGTAAAGATCTTCTCCCTGATTATTTAACGGTCTTAAAAGGATGTATAGATAGCCCAGACATTCCATTAAATGTTTCTAGATCTTATTTACAGATGGATAAAAATGTCCGCTCTTTATCCACCCATATCTCTAAAAAAGTAACCTCCCTTTTAAACGATCAGTTCACCCAAGATCGAAAAAGTTTTGAGAAAAACTTTTCAGATATTGAAACTGTTATCAAGCTTGGTATTTTACAAGATGAAAAGCTGTTTGAAAAAATCGAACCTTTTTATCTTTTAAAGACTGTAGATGACACCTTTAAAACCCTTGATGAAGCCGTAAGTTCTGATGAGAAAAAAAACCTTTATTACACCCAAGATATCAACCAGCATAAAACCCTTCTTGAGCTCTTTAATAAAAAACAAATTCCTGTATTTTTATTAAATTCTGCTTTGGATTCTGCTGTTTTAAATGTGGTAGAAACCAAAAAAGGGGTCACTTTTTCTCGCATTGATGGAACGTTGCCTGATCATCTATCAGAAAATAGTGAAACCGATATTTCTACCATTAGCCCCTATTTTGGCGATTTACAAATTAAGCTAAAAAGCTTTGATTCTAAAACACTGCCAGGACTTTATGTGATCGATGAATCGATGCGCCGATTTAAAGAATACATGCAACTGACAAGGCAAGAAGGCTTAGCCTCGATGCCAACATCACAAGAGCTTGTATTAAATAGTAAAAATCCGATTGTGCAACGATTACTAAATACTAAAGATGAAAGTGAAGGGCAAAGCCTAGCCTTATGGCTAAAAGACTTTGTTTGTTTATCACAAAATCTTTTAGCTCCAGAGAGTTTAAGCGGTTTTATTGAACGCTCAAGCGCTCTATTTGAGACTTTATCTCTAAGGACTGATGAATCGGTTGTCCTTTAAGGCTAAGTGGGTAGACCGTAAGCTTACCGTTTATTAGGGTAAGCTTATAATAATTTTGAAGCGCCTGGGCTTTTTCTATGTACCAGGCGCTTTTGTTTTTAGCTTTTCTAGGACTGACTCCAACACAACCATCCCCCAAATAGATTGTCCCTTCAGGATCTATTGTATTATTTTTTAAGGGGTGAGTAATTTTAAAAGCATGGCTATGATGTTCAAAAGCTAATTGTACGCCATATTCATCAAATTCAGGGCAGAAATTTTCTCTAATTTGTTTAGGCCTTAGTGTTTCAAAACCATAAAAGGCGGGATACGCTCCAACATGATAAACAGCCAGTTTATACGGCTTTTGACTCTCTTTGAGAGTCTGTTTTAAAAAGCTTGTTTGCAACCCGTCAACTGGAGCCATATGACCGGTATCTAAAATCACAAGATCTAACTGTTTTCCTAAATCGTAATGAAAATACGATTTTGCAAGGGGTGGAAAAAAAAGGAGAAAAGCCAGCTGATCCTTTTCTATTCTATAATCATGATTACCAATAGCTGTCATAATAGGGATCATCTCCCCCGCTTTATTTTTTAAATACCGATTTAAAACCTTTAAAAAGGTTTGGTACCTTTTCCTTGCAAAATTCTCTTTGGGGAAATGGAGCGGCCCGTTGGTCGTATAGGCTAAATCCCCCCCAAAAACCACAAAATCAGGGTTTTGTGAGGCCATAGAAATAATGCCCTCAATAAAAGGCTTAGCCGCTAGGTATAAATCTCCTGCCACCACAAAGGTTAAATCCCCCTCTTTTAAAGAGCGGGTTTTAAAGAGCTTTTTTTGGTACCCAAGAGAAAAGGCTACAAGCTGACCTGGATTTAACCCAGACAAAACGGCCCTATGTAAATAGTAGCTTTTATCGATGGGGGTATCTTCGGTTTTTAAGGTTCCTCCCCCATCGAGCTTAATAAATCCCTCTTTTCGGTCATCTAGATACCCTATTATAAGCTCTTCCTGAGGCTTAGACCCATAGGCCACATACAGAGTCTCATTCCCTTGAAGATGAAGACTTAATATTATAAAAAAAGCTAGTTTAATCATTATTAATTACAAAAACCCCTTATTAAGAGCAATTAAGTCTGATTTTTTAATTGCCCTATTAAATATTTATTTATACAATAGAATTAATATTAATAATTTGTAAAGATTATGACCTCACCTATACTACATACTATTACCCAGGTTTCTTATCAACCAGCAGGTGGTAACCATCAAGCTTTTGGTCTCAATGAGGAAGCAAG
>CAIPRZ010000157.1 GCA_903867585.1 uncultured Chlamydiae bacterium | reverse complement strand
CTTGTCCTAAAAGATCCTGCCACTGTTCAAAACTCCCTTTTATAGGAATTGTTAACCCTATAATTTTACCATTTTTTATGAAGTGATTAATATAGGTTTGATAAGGCCTCATCCACTGCAAAGAAAAATGAGAGCAAATAAGATCTGCTTTGGCCTCTAGTTTTAAAGAGTCTGCCAACACAAGTGTGGCCTCTTTAAGCTCAAGTTTGGTTGTATCCAGCATATTTTGAGAAATATCACAGCCCAAAAGCTGGGCCTTGGGAAATTTTTCTTTTAAGGACTTCAATAAAAGACCTGTGCCACAACCCATCTCTATAATAGAGGCAGGATTAAGACCTATTTTTTGAATCGATTCTATAAAAGAAAAAGCGCTCAGGGCATGGATGTGACAGGCTTTGTGATAACTTCTAGCCCCTTGATTAAAACAATCGCTAATGTTCATGAAATACCATCCAAAAACCTATGAATAGATTCTGCTATAAAAGCCTCTTGACCTTCAAAAAGATGGTCCCCTTTTATAATTATTTTCTCTTTAGCTTCTTTAAAATTCTTTTCAAAAACCCCTTTTGTCACAAGGCTATCTTCCTCTGCATGGAGAGCCAAGATTGGAATATCTTTAGGAAAAGGGTATGAGTTATGAAGAAGAGCCAAATCTGATAAAAGCTTTTCTGAATTAATAGGACTTTTGGGGGTATAGGAAGATTTAAGACTTTTATAAAAAGTCTTAAGTCCCTTTTTAGTATCCTGTAAAAACAGATCCTGCAGATTTTGTAACTCCTTTTTTCTTTTTGAAGAGCCTGATAAAAAATCGACAAATCCCCCAAGGCTTATGATAGCCTCAAAGTTTTCTTTTTTTTCTAAAAGCTTCAAAAAACCCAGGGAATGACCAATGCCAATGGCTTTATCTTTCAGCAGTTTTTGATCCTTTCCAAAATAGCCTAAGTCCCAATCAAGAATCTCATAATCTTTAAAGAGGGCTTTAAAGCGATCAAAAAAGCCTTTATCAAATCCAAATCCGTGACAAAATATTAAAGGTTGCATGGAAGAGCCTCTATAAAATAATCAACATCTTCTTGGGTATGATTTGTGGTTAAAGAAATACGAACTCTAGAGGTTCCAATAGGAACAGTAGGTGGTCTTATGCAAGAAACCCTAATCCCTTTTTCCTTAAGTTTTAAAGCTAAATCCAGGGTCCTTTTTTCATCACCGATGATGATGGGAATAATCGGGGTGCTATCAGAAAGGGTTTTATACCCTTTCTCTTTTAGTTTTTGTTTTAAGTAATCGGTAAGATTTAAAAGGTGGGTCCTTTCTTTATTCATAAGTTTGGCTAACTGCCAAGCCTTTATACAAGCTCCAATCACCATAGGACTGGAAGCTGTAGAATAAATGAATCCGGAAGCTTTATTAATTAAATAATCAATAATGAGCTTACTTGAAGTGGCATAGGCCCCCATACATCCAAGGGCTTTACTAAAAGTTCCTATAACGCAAATCGGTATCCCAGTCCAATCTACATCGGTTGAAAGTCCTAAACCATTTTTTCCACAAATGCCTGAGCTGTGTGCTTCATCAAGAAAAACAAACAGTTGATACTGTAAAGAAAGTTCTTTTAAAGCTCTTATATCAACTATATCTCCATCCATCCCAAAAACAGTTTCTGTAATTAAAAATTTTGGACGCTTATCTTGGCTGTAAAGATTACATTTTTCTTTAAGATCCTCTAAAGTGCGATACCGAATAAGATCGATGTTTGTATTAAATATAGCTTGATACAGGGAGTTGTGATTGCGTTTATCAAAAAAAACAATCGGTTTTTCCTTTAAAACATGACTATCTAAAAGGGCTCTTATACAGGAAAAATTAGCTTGAAAACCGGTCTGAAAATAAAGAGCTGATTCCATATTTTTATCTTCTGCTATCATTTTTTCTAATTTTACAACTTGAGAATTTGAGCCAGATAAAAGCCTAGAACCTGTAGCTCCTACCCCATACTGCAAACCATCTTCAATAGCAGCTTTAATAAGTTCGGGATGCTTGGAAAGCGACAAATAGTCATTTGTTGAAAAATCAAGCTTGTCGATGGTTTGAGAATCGGTTAAACTCCTTAACTTAAGTTCCTGTTTTTGTTTATTTAAAAAATTTTGGTAATAGTCAATATGCATGCAACCTGTGAAAACAATACTCAAATTTTAAATTGGACCTTCGAGAAGGTACTTGAATTATACCATCTTCCGTTTTTCGAGCTCATTGAAAAAGCACACAGTAAGCATGGTGAATCTTTTCCAAAAAATACTATACAAGCAAGTACTCTGCTTTCGATAAAAACAGGAGGCTGTAAAGAAGACTGCGCCTACTGTCCACAATCTAGCCGTTACAATACTGGGGTTAGCCCACAAAAAATTTTACCTCTTGAAGAAGTGATCTCTAAAGCAACTGCTGCTAAAGCTTCAGGAGCTACTAGGTTTTGCATGGGAGCTGCCTGGAGATCCCCCACTGATAAAGGGGTTAATGATGTTTGTCATATGATTTCAGAAGTTAAAAAATTAGGCCTTGAAACCTGTGCTACACTTGGTCTTTTAAATGAAACCCAAGCCGAAAAACTAAAAGAAGCCGGGCTTGATTACTATAATCATAATATTGATACCTCAGAAGATTATTACCCAGAAATTATCACAACACGAACATTTCAAGATCGCTTAGATACTTTAACTATTGCTCGTGAGAAAGGGTTAAAAGTTTGCTGTGGTGGCATTATTGGTATGGGAGAGACGGTTAACGATCGTTTAAAAATGCTTCAAGCTCTTGCTAACATGCCAGAAGCGCCCGAATCGGTTCCCATTAATCAACTCATTCCTATTCCGGGTACTCCTTTAGCTAATGCTCACAATGTCGATCCTTTTGAATTTATAAAAGTTATCGCCATCGCTCGTCTAATGATGCCAAAATCCTATGTGAGACTTTCTGCAGGAAGAGAATCGATGGATGATACCTTCCAAGCTCTATGTTTTTATGCAGGGGCCAATTCTATCTTTTTTGGAGAGGTTCTTTTAACAGCTAAAAACCCAGCCACTGAAAAAGACTTGAATCTCCTTTCTAGATTAGGTCTTGAGCTTGAAAAAACTGTATGAGCTGTTTAATCAATTGCCAAAATATCTCTAAAAGATACTCCTTTAAACCCCTTTTTCAAGGTTTAAGCTTTAGTATCCACCAGGGTGATCGTTTAGGATTAATAGGCAATAATGGGGTTGGAAAATCGACCCTTTTAAAGATTTTAACTCACCAAGAAAATCCCGATGATGGGCAAGTTACACGATCTAAAGGTTTAAAAATCGCACTTATTCATCAATTTCCCGAATTTGATGATCTCTCACCTCTTAATATTTTATTACATAAAGCGCCTCAAAGCCCCGAAGAGGCTCTGATTTTTGCCGAAAGTCTTTTAACCCAAGCAGGCCTTGATCAGATTAAAACAACAGCCCACCACTTATCAGGCGGGCAAAAGAAAAAACTCGATATTCTTAAAGCCTTGATTCAAGAACCTGATGTTATCTTTCTTGATGAACCGACCAACCACTTAGATTTAGAAAGTGTTCTTTGGCTTGAGAATTTTTTATCTCGTAGTAATAGAACCCTTGTTGTGGTTTCTCATGACAGGACTTTTTTATCACGGGTTTGTGATCAATTCATGGAAATAAATACTATGTTTCCTGAGGGTAATTTTCACTCTAAAGGATCGCTTGAAGATTTTTTTGATAAAAAAAATATCTGGATTGAGGGTGAAAGAAAAAGAATGCAATCGCTTTCACAACAAGTGGATCAAGAAATAGCCTGGATGAAAAGATCTCCAAAAGCGCGTACAACAAAATCGGTATATCGAAGTCAAAAAGCGCTTGATTTAGAGCAGGATTTAAAAACTTTAAAATCTAACCTTTCCCAAAATACCTCGCAAATTAAACTTAGCTCCTCAGAAAGAGAATCTCGGCTTTTAATTCAGGCTAAAAATTTGACCAAATCTTTGGGTGATAAAATACTATTTAAAGGTCTTGATCTTGTTTTATCCCCAGGTAAAATCGTAGGGCTCCTTGGACCTAATGGTTGTGGTAAAACTACCCTTTTAAAACTCCTTGCAGGTCTTATACAGCCCGATCTTGGCACGATAAAATATGCCGATAAATTAGAAATTGTCTATTTTGATCAGCATAAGATGCAATTAAACCCTAAAGATCTTGTTAAAGATGTGCTCTCTCCTAACGGGGAATTTGTCGACTACCTTGGCCAATCAATCCATGTTAATGGCTGGGCAAAACGATTTTTATTTACCCAAGACACCTTAAGATTGCCTGTAGAAAAACTCTCAGGGGGTGAGAAATCTCGGCTTCTGATTGCTAAGCTCATGCTTAAAAAAGCCGATATCCTCCTTCTTGATGAGCCTACAAACGATTTAGACATTCAAACTTTAGAGCTTTTAGAAGAATCGTTAAAAGATTTTCCAGGCTCTTGTGTCATTATTTCGCATGATAGGTATTTCCTAAATCAAGTCTGCGATTATTATTTGGCGCTTGCTGATAAACCTGAAGGCCAGGTTTACCATACCTTATCTGATTGGGAACAAAATCAAAAAAAATCGCCTCCAAAAATTGTAAAAGAAGAAAAAGAAAAACCACCTGTAATAAAACCTCGCTTATCGAGCAAAGAACTCAAGGAATTGCGCACCGTTGAGGAAGAAATTTGTAAAAATGAAGCTAAAATTAAGGTTATTGAACAAAAAATCGCAGATTTAGAATCAACAGCTCCTCTTGCTCTTAGACAAGAGCTTTATCAAGAGCTTGGACTTTTACATCAAAGCATTGAGACGCTGTTTAGTCGCTGGGAAGAACTCGATAACAAGAAAAGGGTGTAATTTCCCTTACCCTCTTCTAATTTAATTAAATATTTTAAAAAACTTGTCTAAAAAAGAGTTTATTCTCAAAATCTTCCGGATCACCCTTAAGGAGGATTTATGAAAACAGTAAATAGTGGATATCACGATGGATATCAAGGCTACCCATCTGAAGATTTATCGGACGCAGAAGAAAAAAAACAAGAAGTGGTAGATAAAGCCTCTGTAAACCAATCTCCTACCCTATTTTCTAAAGTAAGCTCTGCTATTTCAAATGGAGCCTCCTATGCAGGATCTGCTGTTATTGGTGGTGTAACAGCGGTCGCCACTGGCATAGGATCTGCAGGTACTGTTGTTGTCACAAGCGTTAGCAATGCAGGGGCTGCAGTTGTTTCAGGGGTCAGTACTGCCGGAGCAATGGTTGCCAGTGGAGCCAGTCAAGCTGGATCAAATATAGCCGCTGTGGTTCCTCGTGGCCTTGTTGCTGTTGATAATATATGTGATCTTGTTCCATTTGTAAGCGCTGCAACCAACGTAGCTGATCTTGGCATAAAATACTTAGTTAAAAATGTGGATCCCAATAAAAGCCAAATGAAACCTTTTATCTCTCATATTCAAGAAAAAGATGCCGTTGCCTGCGTTGTTTATGGTCTTCCTTTTGTTGGTAATTTAGCTAAACTAGGGGTGATAGCTAAACCCTATGTTTTTCCTGAGACTAAAAAAGATAAACCCTTAGGTATTGATGATAAACCTGGACTACCACCTTATCTTGAAGGTATGGGAGAAGGTGGATATTCTGAAGGGGGTTCTACTCTAGGAGCTCGGCTTCTAGCTGACGAATAAGACATTAGGTGCGTTGAATAAACGCACCTACTATTAATTAAGCCACTCTTTTGATCTCAAAATTTTTGATCAAATGTTTGTGATTTAGCTCTTTAACAACTTTCTCCAATCCAGCTGCGGCCTTAATTCGGTCATTTTTAAAATGATCTTTGCTAGAAACTGGTGTCACAACTTTTGTATAGAACTTATTAAATAGATCAACAATTTCTGGATGATTATAAACTTGCTGTTTGTACTCTTCGCATTCCTCTTTAGATTCCTTATCATTTTTATGACTAAGATCAAAAAGAGCCATCATGGGATAAAGAACTTTTTGCTCTTGTTTATTGAGCTTGCCCCATTCATGTTTTAAAATATGCATCGCATCTTTTTTGTTATCTAAATCTGATAAAATATGTAAAAAATTAGGAACAGTATCCATAATTAACCTGTGCTATGTTTAAATTAACTAATAATTAAAATGT
>CAIPRZ010000156.1 GCA_903867585.1 uncultured Chlamydiae bacterium | reverse complement strand
CTCATTTCCATAGACGACAAATAGGTTCACAAAAAATACAAAACAAAAACTATTGAAAAACTTCTCAAGACCAATATAGGTCCCCTGTTTAGACAGTTCCATCATGTCTTGGCTATTAAAGATCTGTTTTGGCCGTATATTAAAGACTCTAAATCCATGGTCTTGACCATACTTCCAAAATAGATAAATACAAGACAACAAACTTGAGACAAACGTCCCCCAAGCAGCCCCATCAGCATAAGCAAAATAAGTAGAAAACGGACCTAAAACAAACAGATATGAAAATAAACCATTAGTAAAAAGACCCAGCAAATTAGCTTTTAAAATGCATCCGGCTGATTGGATGCCAATATAGTAATTCTCAATGGCGGTCTTAAATAAAATAATAACTTGAGAGTATAAAATAATTTTAAAATAGCTCACCTCGACTAATTTAAAAATCCCTTGATGTCCCAGTAAAGTGAAGTACTTTATCCCTATAATTGAGAGCAAAATCAGTAAGGGAGAAAAAATTAGAGCAAGCGTAAGAGTCTGATTCACCAGATTCAAACACGATTTTTTGTCCCCATTTCCCATTTTTTTTGCCACAAGTGAGGTGCCAAAAGAGAGAAAATTGATAAAAAAAAGGGATAGGCTTATTGCTGTAAAGCCAGCTGTAGTAGAAGCTGCGGCATAGACAGGGTTTTTTAAAGAAAGAATAAAACGATCGCACAGAACCATCAGGGTCAAAATCCCCTGAGAAAGAATTATAGGCAATCCAAGCTTAATAAGGGCTTTTATCATAGCAAGGTTATTTTATAAGTTTTTACCATTTTTAGCTCCTGCTTATTAAACCAACTTTACTTGGCTAAAAAGGGTATAATGCAAATAACTAAACCGTTTACTTAAGATAACGCTATCTGTATGGCAAAAGCTCTATTTTAAAAATATTTATTATCACCGTAATTGGTGACTGTATTAATATTTTTAATTATAAATCTAAAATTTATAGCTTAGTTTGACGCTAGCTGAACTTTCGACAAAATTTTTCCCATAAAGACCGGTATAACTGAGTTGCCAGCTCAAATTTTTATGAGTTACTTTGAATCCTGCATGGGGCCTAATATAGTTTTTGGTCGGTATCGTCTGTGAATAGGCCACAAACACATCGGTCTCTTCAAAAGCAGCCTGATAGTCGTTGTTATTGAGATAGTCCTCATACATCCAGGATAAATCGATAAACATTTGGAATTTATCATTTAGGGTTACATCATAAATCAAGCCTAGAGCGTTACGGAAAACGGAGAGATTTTCCCCCTTAACCTGTTGATTGGCACCATCAGCACCCGATTCTATATAAGCGTTTTCATGCCCATAATTATACCCAATTTGCTCATATAAATTTATATCAACCTTTCCACGGTTGAAGTTATAAACAATTTTACCATCTAGAGAGATATTATAGAGATTATGGCTTGTCTTAGCTGTTTTATTAATAAAATCGATGGCTCTTTGCCCATCAAAAAATGCAGCGCCAAATAAAGCCTCTAACCCATAGTGCCATTGTTTATGTCTAGAGGATAGTCCTAAGGTCGTATAGAGAGTTGTGTAGTAGGCGCTGGCTTGGATCGGCCTTAATTGCATAAAGGATTCAGAAGCCCCCAAACCGCCTAATAATTTTACCTGTTTAAAATCATAGGTAAGTCCGGTTAATTGATAGTAGCTATTAACCTGATAGCCATTATAAAAAGACTTCGGTTCTTGATTTAAATAGTCGTAACCCGCAATTAGAAATGGTACTATCCCCTTGTCTTGGGCATAAAGAGCGGCGTCTAATTCTTTGTGGAGCAATAAATCTAGTTTCTCAAGACTATATTGCGCGATTTTAAATGCGGGCATCAACTGTTTTAAAGAGTTCTCTCTTTCATAAGGATCTATATTTAAAACCTCTTGAATGATCGATTGGGTTTTGTAAGAACATTTTCCATTGAGCCTATTTAATACCTCAACAATCGGTTGTGTATCGGGGGTTTTTGTTGTAATTAGGCTTAATTTTGACAACACTGGGCTATCGGTTTTATAAACAACTAAATGAGACTCGGGGATTATGCTAGCTACCAGTTTGGGATTATCTACAACCGAATTTGCATTACTAACAAAGACTCCACTATTAACAAAGACCCCAGATGAAAGCGTAATAGATCCGTTTGAGCTATTTAATAAATTTCCAGAGTTATTAACAAAGATATTATCACTAAAAGTCACAGAAGAATTGTACCCTAAACTTCCTAGATTTGTGACCGATCCCACATTAAGGATTAAACTATTTGCTTCATAACCAATAGAGCCTGAATTTAAAATTGTTTCTGAGGAAAAAATTAAATTAGTAGCTTGCGTACCAATTTGAGCTGTGGCGATATTATTAACCGTTGGCAAGCTAATGGTAACAGTTCCTGCAGAGCTTCCTATTTGGGAATTGGCCCCGATTGTAAAGCTACCACTACTTAAGGCAATATTTGTGGCATTAGGCCCCAAGGAACCTTGGTTTGTAATAGTGGCGCCTGATACCGTTAATGAAGCCACTTGATATCCGATCGTGCCTGTATTAAAGATAGATCCTAAGCTAAAGTTAACCGTAGTATTTGTCCCAGATGTGAAGGTTCCAGTATTGGTGATATTGACACTTTCTCCATTAATCGTGACCGCTGTGGCATTAAGCCCTAGTTGCCCTGAGTTAGTTAAATTACCGCCTGAGATTGTTATTGTTGCTGCTTTTTGCCCAAGACTTGCGGCATTAGTATGAGTACCGCCGGAGATGATAAAATTTGTCACTGTCGATCCAAAGGATCCCAAGTTATTGGATAAATAACCCCCTGTGAT
>CAIPRZ010000155.1 GCA_903867585.1 uncultured Chlamydiae bacterium | reverse complement strand
TTTTACTCCAATTTTCAGACTGTCGCATACAGCTATAAATACGAGCTCGCTCCCTATGAAACGCAGACCTTTGGTTTTTCTTAAGATCCTTGCATCAAATTACTTCGGTTAAATTTTTATTGTGATACATTTAGATTTTATTTTATATTCTCCATACTATTTTGGGATGGAAAGACGTGATAGCTTTTCCAACTCACTACTACAACAAGAATTTTTTCCTGAGGACTATCCTATTAATACCTTTTCAGCTTTTAGAAATACAGAACCAGCCTCTGCCTTTCAAAATCCCCCAAAGGATTCATCTCAAGATAAAACCAGGACCCCTAGTTCCCAAATTTGCTCTTGTCTATGCTCTATTTTTAATTCTGTATTTTCTTATAAGAAGATGACAGAAGACTCTGAGCCTAAAAAGACGATATCAGAGGAGTCTAAGCCAAAAAATGAAACTGAAGAGCCTCAAGTAGTGCCTATTTCACTAAATTTAGAAATGGCAACTGAACCTGCTAAATCTTTACCTATTAAAATCGATTTGGCTTTTAGGCTCTACTGGTGGCGGGAAAATGGCATTCGAGACACTATATTACCTGATATAGAGGTCTGCGAGGCCATTATTGCCGATGGTAGTTATAATGAATTAAGAATTTTAAAAATTCTTTTTAGCAAGCCTGAGCATAAGGCTCAATGGCATCTTCTAAGCCCGCAAAATCAAAAATTAATTAACCAGATTGAAATCGGATTTAATTAGCAAACCTGAGCCTAAGGCTTGATAGGCTCTTTTAAGCGGAAAAATTAAAGACGCTTTCTTTAGGTTTTGGTAAGATTTAAGAGATAAATTTTAATCAGGATCTGACATGCAAACAAAATTTATTTTTGTAACCGGTGGAGTGGTATCCTCTTTGGGAAAAGGACTGACCGCTGCATCGATAGCTTTATTGCTTGAAGCTCGAGGTTATAAAATAGGCATGCTTAAACTTGATCCTTACCTAAATGTGGATCCAGGAACCATGAGCCCTTTTCAGCACGGTGAGGTGTATGTAACCGATGATGGGGCAGAGACCGATCTTGATTTAGGCCATTACCACCGTTTTACTAAAGCCAAAATTGGAAAACTCTCTAATACCACCTCAGGTCAAATTTATGATGAGGTCATAAAAAAAGAAAGACGGGGTGAGTATTTAGGAAAAACGGTACAAGTCATCCCTCATGTCACCGATGAAATTAAACAACGGATCTATCGAGTTGTCAAAGAGTCAATGCAACTAGATGTTCTTATTATTGAAATTGGTGGCACAACCGGTGATATCGAATCGCTCCCTTTTATGGAAGCTATTCGCCAATTTAGATATGAAAACCCCGAAAAATGTCTTAATATCCATCTCACCTACGTTCCCTATTTAAAAGCCGCCGGAGAGGTCAAAACCAAGCCTACTCAACACTCAGTTCAAACTCTTCGTAGCATTGGTATTGTTCCTGATATTATCTTATGCCGTTGTGAAAAAGCCTTAGATGAAGAAATTAAACAAAAGATCTCCCTATTTTGCTCAGTACCAGAATCATCTGTTTTTGATGAACCTGATGTAGATCATACCATTTATGAAGTCCCCCTTATGCTGCATGCTCAAAAGCTTGATACAAAAGTATGTGAGCTATTATCTCTCAAAGATAAAGCGTGTGATCTAAAGGATTGGGAAAAGATGGTCCATAAATTCAAAAATCCCAAACATGTTGTCACCATTGGAATTGTTGGAAAATATCTTCAGCATCAAGATGCCTATAAATCGGTCTTCGAATCCCTTATGCATGCAGCTATTTATCACGAATCTGTACTCAAAATTGTTAAGTTTGAATCAGATAAAATTGAGGCTCATACCAATCTAAAAACCTTGTTTAAAGGCATTGATGGTATTTTAGTTCCTGGCGGATTCGGTGAGCGCGGATGGGAAGGTAAAATTTTAGCTGCCAAATATTGTCGCGAACATAAGCTCCCCTATTTTGGAATCTGTTTAGGCATGCAGGTATTATGTACAGAATTTGCAAGAAATAAAGCTGAATTAGAAAATGCTAACTCCACTGAAATGGACCCTGAAACTAAAATTCCTGTTATATCTCTTTTATCAGAACAAAAAGATGTTCTATTAGTAGGTGGATCTATGCGTCTTGGAGCCTATCCTTGCTCAATTGCAAAACACACCAAAGCCTATGAGGCTTATAAAAACATTTTAGTCTACGAGCGTCATAGACACCGTTATGAGTTTAATGGTCATTATAAAAAGCCTCTTGAAGATAAGGGTCTTATTTTTTCTGGGGTTCTTGCAGATGGATCGCTTTGTGAAATCGCTGAGGTTAAAGACCACCCATGGATGGTAGGAGTTCAATTTCATCCAGAATTTTTATCAAAACCAGTCACCCCCCATCCTCTTTTTAGAGATTTTATCGGGGCTTGTTTAAAACAGGGATCTAAACATGGGTAAAATATTTGGATTCGATTACGGAAGGGTAAGAATTGGTTTGGCTTCTTGCTCACGCCTTTTAAAAATTCCGATGCCTTATGAAAATTTTAAAATGCTAAAAACTAAAGCTTTATCAGCTACAGCTTTAGCCACCCTTCTTAAAAAAGAAGATTGTGATCTGCTTGTTGTGGGCCTTCCTCTTGAATTATCGGGTAAAGAAGGTATTATGGCTCAAGAAACAAAAGCTTTTATTAAAGAATTAGAAGTCCATCTTCCCCATGTTAAAATTGTTTATCTTGATGAGAGGCTTACCTCAGCACAAGCTGAAAAAGCGATGATCGGAATGAATTTTAATCGAAAGCAAAGGGCTCAAGGTTCCGATTCCATGGCTGCTTGTTTAATTCTTGAAACCTATTTAAGCGGACTTGATCATGGAATGTAAAAAAAATCTGACTACCTCTGGAAGAATACTTAGAGCTCTTTTTGCTCTTATTTTATTTTTTGTAAGTTATGAAACTAAAAGTAAACTAGCCTTAATTGCTGGCTTATTTACCCTTTTTGAAGCAGCAGCTTCCTGGTGCGTGGTGTTTCAATTTTTTCCCTCTTTAAATAAGAAAAACTCTTGCAATAAGTGTAATAAAAAATAGGTACTTGTATTTTTTATAATTCTCACCTCACAATAATTTAAAAAGGAATTCTCTATGTCCCTCCCTTCCCACGTTGTTTTTGGCGAGCCAACGATCGAACAAAAAAATATTTCTCCTTGTATTCTTGTAATTTTTGGAGCCACTGGGGATTTAACAGCACGTAAACTCATTCCTGCCATTTATCAGCTGTCTCTTGGAGGGATGCTTCCTGCCAACTTTGCTTGTGTGGGATTTGCAAGACGGGAAAAAACGCATGAAGAGTTCCGTAAAGAGATGAAAGAGGCGGTTACTAAATTTGCACGAACAAAACCCATCGATGAGCATGTTTTCAGCCATTTTGCCCAAAACCTTTACTATCATAAATCCGAATTTGACGATCAAGACGGCTATAAAAGGCTTAATGACTTTCTTTTAGAATTAGATAACAAACTAGGAACTCAAGGTAACCGGGTTTTTTATCTTTCAACTCAGAGTAGTTACTTTGCGATGATTGTTGAAAATCTTAATAAAAATAAGCTCATATCCAAAAATCCGCAAAATAATTTTAGCCGAGTCATTATCGAAAAACCGTTTGGGATCAGCCATCCCTCAAGTTTAGAACTTCAAGACAATCTTTTGAAACATATTGATGAGTCTCAAATCTACCGTATTGATCATTATTTAGGAAAAGAGACGGTTCAAAATCTTTTAGTTTTTAGATTCGGTAATGCTCTTTTTGAATCTCTATGGAACTCTCGCTATATCGATCATATTGAAATCACAGTTGCTGAAGATTTAGGAGTAGGTGCTCGAGGAAATCTTTGGGAAGAGTCTGGCCTTGTTAGAGATATTATGCAAAACCATGTGATGCAGCTTTTATCTCTTGTTTGCATGGAACCTCCCGCTAGTCTTGAAGCCGATGCTATTAGAGATGAGAAAGTAAAAGTGTTGACCGCCATCCGTCCTTTAACCGATGACGATATTGCAACCCATTGTGTTCGTGGCCAATACAAAGAGGGCTATATCAGTGGAGAAAAAGTTTTAGGTTATAGACAAGAAAATAATGTCAATCCTCAGTCTCAAGTTGAAACGTTTGCAAGCGTTAGACTTTTTGTCGATAACTGGCGCTGGCAAGGGGTTCCTTTTTACTTGAGATCAGGAAAGAGATTAACAAAAAGAACTACTGAAATCGCTATCACCTTTAAAGAACCTCCTCATGTTTTATTTCAAAAAATGCACCAGAAAACAGAATCCAATACTTTGGTCATTAGGATACAGCCTGATGAAGGGATTGCACTAAAAATAAACTGTAAAGTACCTGGACCTTCAAGTCCTGTGGTTCCAGTTAAAATGGACTTTAAATACAGCTCCTTTTTTGGACTTACTCCTCCTGAGGCTTATGAAAGACTCATATTAGATGCCATCTTAGGTGATAGCACCCTATTTGCCCGTCAAGATGAGGTGTTTGAATCGTGGAAATTCTTTGATCCGATTCTTAATTACTGGAAAAAACATCCCGCAAAAGACTTTCCTAATTATGAAGCTGGTACCAGTGGTCCTAAAGCCAGTGATGAGCTTCTAAAAAAAGATGGTAGACAATGGAGAGCCCTTTAATGCTTTCTTCTGTTGTTAATCCCCTATCTTCTCTTAATAAAATCATCGATGAGCTTGGTAAAAAGGCTCTTGATGATAAAAAGACTAAAGCCTGTCTTTTTAATCTTGTTATCGATGTTGAAAAAAAAGAACGGCTAAATTACTACCAAAAAGTTATTAACGAACTGATTGATTATTTTCCTTGCCGTATTTTTCTTATCCATTTTGATGCTCAGTTAAAAACACCAGACGTTAAAGTTAGCCTAAAAAGTCCAAAATCTGCCCCCAATCTTGTCTGCGATTTTATTGAGATTAATCTTTCTCCAGAGCAAAGTCCCCTTCTTCCCTCTTTAATTTTTGCCAATATGGTAACTGACCTTCCTTTTTACTATCTTCCCGCTGAACATGGAGATCATTTAAGTGAATTTACTTATACGATGGCATCGATTGCTAAAAGAGTGATTTGCGATTCAACCGATGTGGCTGATATCGATGCTTTTTTAGAAAATATGGCCAGATTAACAAAAGAGGGCATCGATGTTGCCGATCTCAATTGGTCCCGTATTGAAAGCTGGCGAGAAATGATTGCCAACAACTTAAATTCTGATCTTTTAAATAAACTGCAGCTTGTTCAAATCATCTATAATCACAACGACCACCATTTAAAGCAGTACCCTTTTCAAGCCATTTTATTAAAAGCGTTCTTATCTTTACGCTTTTTAGAAAATTTTAAAAAACCTCTTAAAATTGAACTTGTTGCCAAAACTGAATCCTCGATTTGGCCAGGAGCTATTTTAGAAGTAAACTTTTCTGATAATCATCAAACAAAACAGGTTTTTTTAAGAAACCTGGAAAATCCTCAAGAAGCTATCATCCACTTTGAATCCCCCAGCGAATGTCATATCCCTTTATATACCCAGTTTACAAAAACAGAATCGGGTCAATCGCTCATTAAAGAATTTAGACATACTGGAGTTTCAACTGACTACATGCTTATCTTAAAAAACCTAAAAAAATACCTATGATTAAAACTATTGATGACAGGCGATTAGCCCTTATTTTTACATCTGATCGACTAATTCCCTATCTTGTGGATTTATTTTATTCTGAACTTCAAAAGGCCTTAAGTAAGCATCATAGATTTAATGTCGCCCTAGCTGGTGGTTCGACTCCTAAAAAACTCTATCAAGCCCTTGTTCAAGACACTAGATCTGAAACAACGGACTGGCGCAAGGTCTTTGTTTTTTATGGAGATGAAAGGGCCGTTCCCCTTGATGATGAAGAGTCTAATTATCATATGAGTCTATCAAGCGGGTTTAATAAGCTAAGAGGGATAAATCTAATTCCTATGAAAGCCTATCTTAAAGAAAATTCAGCCTGCGTAGATTATGAAAGTAAATTACCAGAGTATTTAGACCTTATCTTTTTAGGAATGGGTGATGATGGACATACAGCATCGCTATTTCCAAAAGATCCTCTATGCGATGTAAAAAATCAAAAGGTGGCCTTGGGCTTTATAAAAGCTAAAAATACCTATCGGATGACCCTCACTTTTCCTTACATTAATAAAAGCCATTGTATTGTCATGTTGATTGTAGGAGATTCCAAAAAAGAAAAAGTAAAAGAGGTCCTTTCCAATGAGGGACAGGCAAATCCAGCCTTTTTTATTGGCACAAAAGAACATAAAGTCCATTTTGTAATGGATGAATCAGCGGCCCTTCTTCTTGATTGAATAAAAAAAATTAAGAATCTTGCTGCTCTAAAATAAAACTGCTAATCTAAATTTATAGCCTAATTAGAGATATTTTATGCTTTTTCTGATTTTACTTTTAGAAGCATTACCGCAAAACGGAGAAACTACCTTAATGGCTAGACAATCTGGAGCTCCCTTTGTTTGTTACAAGGAAGAAACAGACCCCTTAATTACCATTGAGGAGTCCGAGTCTTTGGAGTTAAGTCAAGAGGATCAGAATGCCCTTGAAGAAGATATCGATGGTATCCAAGACCTGCAATCATAACCGCATTATCTACACAGAGCTCTTTAGGAGCCACGTGAAGCTTTAGGTCTTTCAGATAACTTTCTAAATGTTCACAAAGCTTTTTGTTACACATAACTCCCCCACCTAAAAAGACATGATAAAGCCCTTCTTGCTTGGCTGCTTTATCAATTTTTTTGGCTAAATCGGTAAACACGGTGTGTTGAAAACTAGCTGCTAAATCTTGTTTAAAAGTTTCAGATAAAGGCTGATGTTGTTTTTCAATTAACGTTCGACACGCCGTTTTTAGACCTGAGTAAGAGAAAGCAAAAGGCTTATCTTGAACTTTGCCAGACGTTAGTTGGAAAGCTTTAGGATTTCCAAGTTCTGCCAGCGTTTCAATCATGGGGCCACCAGGATAACTATAGCCTAGCATTACAGAAAGCTTATCAAAAGCCTCCCCCAAAGCATCGTCAATGGTAGTTCCTAAAATTGTATAAGAACCCATCGCCTCTATTTTAACAATAAGGGTATGACCTCCGGATAAAACAACACCAAGGGCTGGGAAACTGGTCTTAGATGTTGTCATCATCGCCGCATACAGATGGGCCTCAACATGATTGATTCCAATAAATGGGATGGAAAGGGCCAAGCTTAAAGCTTTTGCAGTTTCTACACCGATTAACAACCCTCCAACAAGACCTGGAGCGTTAGCAACAGCTACTAGATCAATTTGATCTTTAGAAATTTGAGCTTTAGAAATCGCTTCATCAATGACGGTTATAATAGATTCTATGTGAGCTCGTGAAGCCAGCTCCGGATAGACGCCGCCATAAGCTGCATGAAGATTGGCCTGAGAAAAGACAATAGAGGATAAAATTTTTCGGCCATCTTCGACAACAGCCGCCGCTGTTTCATCACAGGTGGATTCAATTCCTAGTACAAGCACGTAAAGACTCTAAAAATTTAAATATTTAAGGTAAGAGTATACCTTATTGGCCCTGGAGGGGGCAATTACCTTTTTTTTAGAATTAAAAATATTATTTTAAATCAGCTGAGCTAAAAATATCTTGGCAGGAACTACAATGGGCCCTTTTTCTTCAAAACAATTTTTTTTGAACAAAAGACGCATCAAATACCACCTGAAAGAAAGGACCATCGTATTCCAGATTGACCTTAATTTAGTCGAAATAAGTTTTAAGCTTTTCTAGTAATAGGCATATCCCAACCAGTGCCGAAATTACGATTAGAGACTTTGAGGATCATAGGAGCCTGATATCGCTTAAATTCAGATATTTTAAAAAGCTTCATAACAGACGCCACATGGGGTGCAAGTTCTGGATAGGAAGCGCAAATCTCTTCGAAAGATTTATCAAATTCAAGATGTAATTTTAAAATTGGGTCTAAAATTTCATAAGGGGGCAAACTATCGCTATCTTTTTGATCCCTGTAAAGTTCAGCAGAAGGGGCTCTTGTGAAAACTTCCTCAGGAAACCGACCCTGATTTAATTTTTGTGCTGACTTAAACACATCCACTTTAAAAAGGTCTCCGATTGGTAATAGGGCACCGGCTATATCTCCGTATGAGGTTCCGTAACCAACAGCCAGTTCAGATTTATTTGAGCACCCCATCATTAAGGCTTTATTTTGATTGGCATAAGCCATGATGAGATTGCCACGAATTCGAGATTGAATATTTTCAAGGGCGATCCCCCCTTTAGAAATCTTCAGATTTTTGTCTAAAGAGCTTATGTAGGATTCAATGATGGGATCAATAGCGATAATATCTAAGGGAACGTTGAAATTCTTAGCAATTTTTATAGCGAGCTCTTTTGATAAAGGGCTTGAAAATTTTGAAGGGAGATAAAGGGCTTGGATATTTTCAGCACCTAACGCCTCATGGCATAACGCCAAAACAAGAGCCGAATCTATACCCCCAGAAAGACCAATGACGACCTTTTTAAATCCGTTTTTATGGATATAATCTTTTATCCCTAAACAGAGCGCTTTTTCTATATCATAAGAAAAATCGGGATCTTTATGGCTTTGTTTTAAGGAATAAAGATCGATAAGCTTTAAATCGGTCTCAAACCCTTTGAGATAATCTACCTTTCCGCTTGGCTGGGCAATCATACTATAGCCATCAAAGATAATGGCATCATTAGCCCCCACCTGATTTATATAAATCATGGGGCATTTAAGCTCTTTGCTAATCTGAGAGATGATCTTAGTTCGAGCATGCACTTTTTGTTGAAGATAGGGGGAGCCTGACATATTGATGATAAGATCAAGCTTATGCGCTTTTTTTAGATCTGATATGGGATCGTGGTTATAACAGGTATTAGAAACTTCATGCCCATGCTGCCACATGTCCTCACAAATGGTAAGCCCAATGTTTACTCCATCAAGAGTGATTAAACCTGAACTTGTACCCCGCTGAAAATAGCGGCTTTCATCAAAAACATCATAGGTGGGTAAAAGTCTTTTATCATATTGAAAAAGGAGCTTTTTTTTATGAAAGACAAGGGCGCTATTTAAAAAAGGTTTTTCCACACCGCTTGGGTTTTTAGTGACAGCTCCAACGATCACATAAATATCTTCGATCTCCTCTTGAAGCTTATGAAGGTAGGTATTTTGATGGTTAAGAAAATGGGGTTCTAAAAGGATGTCTCGCGGAATATAACCTACAAATGAAAGCTCAGAAAAGACAACAAGTCTAGCTCCTAGAGCTTTAGCCTCTTTGATGACCTCAATATGCTTTTTTAAATTACCCTCAAAATCCCCCACTATGGGATTGATTTGAGCAAGAGCTACATT
>CAIPRZ010000154.1 GCA_903867585.1 uncultured Chlamydiae bacterium | reverse complement strand
GGTCTCTTGTGGATATTGATTTGGTGATAGATTCCAATAAAACTAATCGTTTTAGTGTCGATGAGAATAACTTTCCCATCATTTGTAGACATAATACTGATGAGATAAACTTTATAAAAACAGAAACCGAAGGGGTTTTTGAAGATTTATCAAAAAATCTTGAAAAGATAAAACAAGAAACTCTTTTTATGCAAAAAGAGCTTCTTATGAATGTTTAATTACTCTTGAGACATATTATGAAAAACCGCATCCACATCATCAAGATTTTCTAGATAATCGATCAGCTCTTCGTTACTCTTCTGATCTTCAGACTCGCAAGCGATGGTGGTTTTTGGGATGTATTCGAATTCTGAGGAATCCACCTTAATCTCTTTGGCATTTATTGCCTCTTTAATAGCATGCAGGTCTTCGGTTGAACTTGTGATGACATAAAGATCGTCATGCTTTTCAAAATCTTCAGCACCTAGTTCTGTAACTAATAAAAAAAGAGCATCTTCATCTTTTACCTGAGATGAAGAAACCGTTGTCACCCCTTTACGATCAAAGTTATACGCAACACTTCCAGGAGTGGCAATAGTGCCCCCTTTTTTATTAGTAGCAATCCGCATTTCAGAGGCACTTCGATTTTTATTATCAGTTAGAACCTCGGCAAGAATACCGACGCCGTTGTAACCATAAAATTCATAAACCATAGAAGAATAATCGGCCTGATCAGAGGAACTTGCTTTTTTGATATTGCGCTCAATATTTTCGTTCGGCAAGTTAGCCTCTTTAGCTTTTTGCAGAGCAATTTTTAATCGGGGATTGTTTTTAGGATCAGGTCCACCTTGCTTAACGCTTGATATGATCTCTTTGGTAACTCTAGAAAAGATTTTACCCTTTAAAGCATCCGCTTTTCCTTTTCGATGCTTGATGTTTGCCCATTTACTATGACCTGCCATAAAACCTACTTAAAAAAACTTTTTTCTACCTTCTGTGATTTCCCAGGCTTTAGCCTGCTCAAAAGAGGGAAATAACTTTTCTCTTTCTAGAAATTTTTTATGATGTACGCGCCTTCGTCCTATCCCCTTAATAGGAGGACAGACAGCGTGTAGCATCTCATGATACACAATATACTCAATAAAATAATCAGGGACTTCTAAATCATCTAAAATTGGATTAATTTTAATTAAATTAAGCCTTGGCATATAGCAGCCAAGTCTCCGGTAACGGCTAGCTTTAGCTTTAGCAGATCTTGCCCATATAATTTGAGTTGAGAGCTTACTTTCAAAAAAATCTTTATTAATTTTATCGAAGATATTTTGTAAATTATACACTCGATCAGATTCTTTTTTCCATGAGGACTTTATTGGAGTATATGCCGTTTTCTTTGATAAATTTTTCCTGGACCCCGTAGATGGTGTAGCCAAGGTTTTTATATAAGGAGATAGCGGCTTCATTTTTTTCATAAACTTCCAAATGGATGATAGAAAGGCCATACATTTTTTTCCCAATATGCTCAAGAGTTGAAATAAGTTTAGATCCTATTTTTTGCCTTCGAAAGGTATCTTTAACGACAATCGAAAAAAGAGCTGCTTTAGAAAGTTTTTTATATATCGGTATATATAAAACAGCCATTCCAGCCACTTGCCCTTTTGCTTCAAAGGTTATGCCATAACCTCTTAAAGCCATATCCATCCAAAAATTACAAGAATCTTCAATTTCAGCAGGCGTTGTCATCGGGAAGCCCGATAGAACCCCCTCTTCTTGAAAAAGGGTTAATAAAAAAGATTTATCAGATTCGATGCTTGGCCTGATCATAAAGTATAACAGAGTAAAATTTTATCAGGATAAGGACCCTCGACATACCCTTTTTGAATAGCATAGACTTTGAATCCCCTTTTTTCAAAAAAATGGCTAGATTCTTTGGGTCCGATAAGCTCCATAAACACCTCTTCAAGATTAAAATAGGTTTTGGCTAAATGAAGCATGTTTTTTAGAAGCATCGACCCAAATCCTTTCTTAAAGTGTTTAGGATCGATGATAAGCTGCAAAAGGGCATGGTGGGACACTTTTTGATAAGGCATAAGAATAAATACCCCCATCCCCACATTGTGATCTTCAACTACAAGAGATAATCCCGCTTTTTTAGCAGCGTAATACATCCAGGTTCTTGAAAAATTTTTGATCTCTTCGTCGGATTCACAAGGGACAGAAGGGATCATCTTTGGATTTCTTATCCACTCATGCAAACAAAGTTCATCTAATCCCCGAGTATACCGAATATCCATTAACCAAACTCTTTTAGGTAAGCGACAACAAAAGGATCAAGATTACCATCCATCACATCCGCTACATTTCCACTTTCTACTTTAGTTCGTGTATCTTTAACAAGGGTGTAGGGATGAAATACATAATTTCTTATTTGAGATCCCCAAGCAATCTCTTTTTTCTCACCTGATAGATTTTTCAGTTGAGATTCCCTTTCCAGTTGTTCTTTTTCATAAAGCTTAGCCTTAAGCATCTTGAAACAAGATTCCTTGTTATTTAATTGGGAGCGCTCATTTTGACATGATACAACAATACCTGATGATAGATGGGTAATTCTAACAGCAGAATCGGTTTTATTGACATGCTGACCACCAGCACCAGAGGCACGATAGGTATCGATTCTGATATCTTCAGGTCTGATTTCAATTTCTATATCATCATCAATATCAGGGCTTACATCGACGGAGGCAAAACTAGTGTGCCGTTTAGCATTACTATCAAAAGGGCTTATTCGTACAAGCCTATGTACACCACGCTCGGCCTTACAATAACCATAAGCAAAAGGACCTTCTACTTTAAAGGTGATACTTTTAAGTCCTGCCACCTCCCCTTCCACAAAATCTAAAATTTCAACTTTCCAATCGTGACGGCTCATCCACCTTTGATACATACGGGATAACATAGAAGCCCAATCGCACGATTCTGTACCACCAGCTCCTGCATTTATCGAGACGTAACAGTTTTTTGCATCCATCTCGTGAGAGAGCATTCGTCGAACTTCGAGATCTTCGACCTCTTTTTCAACCAAATTGAGCTCTGAATTAAAAAAATCAATCATGTCCTCATCATCGGCTGAAAGATCATCTGACATGGATAATAGGTCTTGAATTTTACTTTCAGCTAGGCGGTAAGGGACAAGCCAGCTTTTAAGGAGCTTAACTTCTGAAACAGTTTTAGCCGCTTTTTGGGCATCTAGCCAAAAAGAGCCTTCTTGCATGTAGTGCTCAAGCCTTGTGAGCTCATCATCTTTTTTAGCCAGGTCAAAGATACCTCCACATATCCTTGATTCTGATCTCTAGATTTTGTAAGCGCTCTTTAGTGGGATGTGACATAGAATTCCTTAGATTTAATCTAATCCTATATTAACAGCTTCTTTAGAAAAAAAACCTCTCTAAACTTCACGACCTAAAACAGAACAATCTTTTTTTAGAAAATACCATTTAAGATTTGAATTTAAAACCCCATGAATGAATTATTTACCACGATTTTGCACCTCAATTTGAAAAAGGAGATCCTATGAATATTGATCAGATCCAACAACGCGTTTTATCAGTCGCAGCCGATTTTTCAAGTTATACCCTTGAAATATCAAAGATTGCTTTGAATTATCTTGGTAAATCTGTGGAATGGCTTCAAATTAATGTCCCTATAGCTATGAAAAATGCTGAATTATTGGCAAAAAAAGTAGCTGTTGCTGCTTGGCCCCATCTTTTAATGGCAAGCAATTGGACTTTACAAAATAAAGACTTTATTATTGTTGGAAGTGTCTGTTTTGTTGCAGGTGCGGCTTTAAATTACCTGATGCAGCCTAAAAAAGCAGCTACAGTATAAACTTTTAAGGATCGTTTTTTAAAACTACAAAATGATCCTTATAGATCGAATAAGAACTTGTCCAGCTAGGTTGGACAAGTCTTGTCAATTCGTTAACCATTTTATTATCATGATCTAGGTAAACATCGAGTCTATATCCGTCTGGAACTTTGAAAAGAAAATCCCCTTTGAATTCAATATCCTTGGCATGAAACTCTGAAAACCCTTCTAAAATGATTTCGCATTTCTCATAAAACTTAAATAAATCCTGACAAAAGGAATTAGAATTTTCTAAGTCCACGCCACGATTAATAAACCGGCAATTTGTTAATTGGACACGCCCATTATTTTCGCTAAAGGTTCGTGATGATGAGTTAAAACCGTAAGGATTGGTTGCTGTAACTTTTAATGCCCCTTTTAGGTAAAAATCAGAAATATCACATTCAGCAATGTTAAGTTCTAAGTAGGCCCCTTTTTCCATGCAGCCTCTTTGAAGTTTTGAAGCTATTAATGAAAATATCGGACCAAGGGCAGGAAGGTAGGTAAAAATATAAGAGGGGGCTAAATAAAACTCTTCAATGGTTTCTAAACGATGGTGCTCGATTTGGCAAAGATCTAAAAGCTCTTCGGCATTTTTCATAAAATCATAAAAACAAGACTCTGGGGTCTCTTCATAAGAAGAGCCTGGAGTTTTTTGCTTTTTGATAGGAGAAATAGTTTTTCGTCGTGGAGAAAGTGTCATGAAGACTTTTTTAAGATCATTACCCTCTTCGACCATATAATCAGCCACATTTTGCATCATGGTTTCAAGTCTTGCCATCGGCTTAACGCCTCCCTGGCAAGGATAGGATTTGAAATTAAGAATTTGTCCCGCTAAAGGATGCTCTTTGGTAATCTGTTTTAGAGTTTCTATATCTCCAAATAAAACATTAGTGTTAGCTGGAAACTGCGAATACCCTTGGCTATTTGGTACATCTTTGATCCCAACATCGCTCAACTGACAATATTCAATATTTGTTAAACAAGAGCCTGTTTCATCTTTTAATAAAACATTAATCCCTTCCAAAGACCCGGCAAAACGTTGACAGGCAAAAAAACCAAACTGCGCTTTTTTTAAAAAGCCATAACCTAAAAAGGCTAAATGACCAAAATCAACACAGGCTATGGGATTATTTATTTGCCTGATGGAAATTTTTTCACACCCTAAATCTAAGAGCTTATCGAAAATCTTTTCCTTTTGACACAAAGACCATAAAGCCCCGTGGCCTCCCGGTTTTAAAAATAGAGCATGACTATTTTGGGTTTGCCAATTTAATGATTCGTCCACCATAGGGACTTGGGGTTGATTAAAAATAAGAAACGAATTTTTGGGCCTATTAAAAAAATTATGAGTCTCTAATATTTGATGAATATGAGCCTGGTTATCTTTTTCAAATGAGGTCATCATCACAATGGGGATTGTGAGTGTTTGTTTTGTGAATTTATAATAGAGCCATTCTTTGGCTTCTAAATCATGTATCAGATGCTCTAAAAGGGTCTTGCCTAGTATTTTTAAACAAGCAGCTGGGAGCATTTTCTTATTAGATACTAAATTAAGCCTATCTGCAGCTCCACCAATAGCATAAATCTCTGCAAGTTTAGGCATTTCTTCAATAAGAGACTTAATCTCTTCTATATTAGTTTGTGATAGATTATCAATGGCAATATAGGGAGCCTCTAAAATTTTCTTCTCAAAAGGGGCTGGATGGATAATTTTCTTAAGAAGATTTTGATAACCAACAATACCACCTATTGCTGCAAAAAAAAGATCGATTTGTTTTAAATCATTAACAAGCATTTCTCCGTTTTCAGAAGAAAATTCTATTTGATTTATGACATTAAGTTGACCGATAGAGTCGAGCTTATCAAAAAGCTCTTTAGACGAATCATCGAGCCTATCTAAATAGGTTTGCCAAGAAGAATTTAGGGCAGAATATGATCTCAAAACCGGTGGCTTTTTCATTTTTTTAACTTTTACAGATCTTTTAATCTTCTTCAAGCCTTTTTTTAATCGAAAAGATCAACTTTTTTTTGACTCAAAATTTCCTTCTCTTATACAACATCAATTAGAAGAGAAAATATGATTTCTCTAGCCGCTCTCCAAAAACTAAATAGGTAGGAACATTTTATGGCTAAAGCTGCAAAAAATTCTAAATTCATGGCTCCGGTCAAGATTAGCTCTGAATTAGCTGTGATTGTAGGAAAAGGACCAATGCCGCGTACAGAAGTTACAAAAAAACTATGGGCATACATTAAAAAACACAAACTACAAGACTTGAAAAACAAAAGAAACATCGTACCCGATGATAATCTTTCTAAAGTACTTGGTAAAAAAACGATCAATATGTTTGAGATGACACGCGCTGTATCTAAACATCTTGGCTAGAAACCCCTAATTATTAAGGGGATACAAGTTCATTGCATCCCCTTTTTCTTCCATGTTATAATACCATACTATGGAAGATAAAAAAAAATATTTACTTACAATTACTTATGATGGCTCAAGCTTTGCCGGTTGGCAAACGCAGAGCAACGGCCTTGCTATTCAGGCCTTAATTGAAGATAAACTTAAAACTGTTTTGAGAGATCCTACCCCGATTTTTGGTTCAGGCAGAACCGATAGCGGCGTTCATGCCCTTGCCCAAACAGCCCATTTTGAAACTACTGTAACACTTGATCCTTATAACTTGCGCCATAGGCTTAATTCTCTGTTACCACAAACCATTCGCATCCTTGATATTTTTGAAGTCCCTTCCCCTTTTCATGCCCGTTTTAGCGTTAAACAAAAAACCTATCGTTATCTGATTGTTCACGACAAAACCCATGACCCTTTTTTACTTAATAAAGCCTGGCATGTTAGTTACCCTCTTGATTATGAAAAAATGAAACAAGCCTGTGATAAACTAAAAGGGCTTCATGATTTTAAAGCGTTTGCTGCTAAAAACAGTGAAGGAACAGCCTCTAAAGATAGCATCCGAGACCTCATAGGTTTTGATTTAATAAAAGAAAACAATAGGCTTATTTTTGAACTAAGCTCCAAAGGCTTCTTATATAAAATGGTCCGAAATCTTATCGGTACTGTTATAGAAATTGGGGCTGGTAAATTAGAACTTGATGTTATCGACAGCGCCTTTAACACAGGCTTACGATCAGGCCTTGGAGCTACAGCTCCTGCCTGTGGCCTGTACTTAAAATCTGTAGAATATTAAGCTTCTCTAATTTTTTTAAAATTACAAGGTATGCTCTAATGGCCACATCTTTAATGGGACCTCTATTGCCCTCCTCCTCTCTTTCACATCTTACTGGCGGATCGCTAGAATATGCTGAAAAACAAAATTCTAGCGTTGCTAAAACCACCGAACTATTTTTAGCTCAATTACAAAAAAAAGAACCTAAAACCCTTGTGACTTTTTGCACGTCATTGAGATGGAAAATAATATTAGAAAATCCAGAATATCCTGTAACAATTTCTGGTATTTTTGAGCTCAACTTAGATGCGAGAGCCGATCAAGAAGAGGGAGGTTTTGGTTTTTTAAGGGCTCCAGGTCGAGATATAAACTGGCCACTTGGTCATAATCATGAATATGATCAGATTGAACCTTTAAAAAACTGCCTTCTTTCCTCAGCGCTTCTTGGACCTGATATTACCCTTCAAGAACTTATAGTTTCTGTTTATCCAGCAGATAGTTTCATGATTGAAGCCTGCTCTATAGATCCCAGTGATTCACAAGTTCAAAGAGCTATCTTCAATGAACTCGATATGATCTACCGAAATAGTTATTTTGCCGATATTGTGGCCGATCGAATAATTGATATTATTCGATCTCTAGACACCTCTTCTTTAGAATTCAAACTTTATTTTACT
>CAIPRZ010000153.1 GCA_903867585.1 uncultured Chlamydiae bacterium | reverse complement strand
GGGCGGAAAATTCAGTTTTGAACCATCGGGTGGATCAATGGACTCACCATGGGGCACCCGAAACCTATTATCATTCCGATGTAGCAAAATTAGATTATTCTTATCTCCGTCTCCTGATTGAATATCAAGGGTGTCAATACTTAAATTAGAACGTAATTTAGCTAAAGAAAAAGGGCTTTTATCACCCGATAGTTCCATCAGGGTCTGAGCCAGCTCTAAACTTTGAAAGGGGTGCAGATCGGTAATGGGTTTATTAAATAAAATTTGCGAAAAAATGGCATTTTCAGACATTTGCGGCAACGAGGAGAAATGAAGCTTAGGCGATGAGAGGGGACCTAAAAGATTCACTTTTATTTGGTAGGATGGAATATCTAAATGACCTTTAGCAAGGATTGTAGAAAGATTTTGATCTGATAAATGGATAATTCCTTCATCAACAATAAATTTTTTGCTGTTGAAGCGATATTCTCCCTTAGTGCAATCAAGAAGACCTTTAAGGCTAAATTTTTGATTTGCGATATGGCAGTGGCTTGAACCTTTCCAATCAGAATCTAACCCTAAACCTCTAATTTTTATCGGATTGTCAGCTATGAGCTGATAGTTTAAGCAATATTTAAAAGCGGTATTTTTTTTCAGAGGAAGATCTTCTGATTGTTTTTCTATGATGTAGGTTTTAGCTTTTTTAATTTTGTTATGAACAAGTTCATATTTAGCTCCATTTACTGCAAGGGACCCTTCTGATTTAATTTGTTTAAGGTCTCCTTGGCAACTAAGAGCTCCGGTAAGATTTGATTCAAAAATCCTTTTAAAGTTAATAAATAAGCTATCAAGGTTAGCATGGGCCCAGTATGAAAAATCATTAAGATTTAAGGCTCCTAAAACCTGAGCATTACCTTCTTGTAAATCCTGGATATCAAGACTAAAGGGGGCAAGGGTTCCTTCCGGTTTTATTTTGAGATTTCCTTTATCTAAATAAATGCCAAGAAGAGGAAAACCTGCATGTAAATTTTCGATATCTATATTTCCTGTAATAAAGCTTGGCGCCTTTATAGATTTAAAAACGCAAATATCCCCCTTCAAATACCCCCCAATTGAATTAGAACCCATATTTAAAAGGCGCCCAAGGTCTTTTATGTCATATTTCATGGATATAAAATGACGTTGAGAGCTGTTTTTATCAGCTTTTAACCCCTCCGCACTTAGAGTCAGTGGCAAATCGCCCTGCATGTAACAGAAATCATCTTTTGAAAAATAGGTATTGAGATTGTATTTGAGTCCACTAGAGTCAAAGTTCCCTTGCCCTTTAATAAATATAGGCCTTAAGAATTGATTAGTTTGATCTAAACTTAAATCATCAATAGTAAAATTGACTAAGCTTTCATTAAATCTTGAAGAATTGATATCTATATTTAAGCCTAAATTGCCATCCATTATGGTTTCAAAATAGGGGTTTTTTAAACCTTTAAGTGGGAAATCTTCAATTTTTAGTTTTAACAGCAGGTTGTCATCTGTTTTTTTTCCCTCACCACAAAGGGTTGTTTTTCCCCAATCAAGAAAAAAAGAGTCTAATTTCAAACCTTCTTTAGAACAAAACAACAAAATGGGCTTTTTGAGTTTAATGGGCTCGCCATGCACTGTCCCTTCAAGAGCATTTAAACAAAACTTGTAGCTGTGTGGATCAAATAGGATCTCTTGATTGCTTTGAAATCGAGTATGGGGGGATTTGAATTGAGCAAGTAATTCCCATTTATCTGTTTTATCTCCCTGAATATAAGCAGAAATAGGTTCAGTGAAAGGGGTAGAAAGTTGATCTAATTTTAGAGTTATTTTGCCTAAATTTTCAGATTCTGAAAAAGAGACATCTCCATGATCACAATAAAAATGGCCAATCTTGACATTACTAAATGCTGAAAATAATTCTTTAGTTTGAGTTTGTTTAGAAAAATTAATCACAATATTTCCTTCACCAGAAAGCTCTAGTTTATGAAAAAAGCCTTCAAAAAATTTAAGATCGTGAATTTGTGTATGAAGCTTTAGATCAAGGATTTCTTTAGGATCGAAGGTGAAATTGGCTTGGGTTTCGCAGGGATTTCCTTTTATTTTTAAATAGGCGCAATTTTTAAAATCTAATTTTTGATAAAGGCATTCTATATGGGTGGCATAACAGGTGTCTTTAAGAAAGAGGGCTTGAGCAAGAAGATGGCTTTTATCCAATTTTGGAATTTCTATATTTAAAGGGGCTAGAGCCTTTCTTTTATAATAGAGTTTTGAGGAATCAGCTTTGATTGATAATGATTTGGGGTGGCCAAAAACTTCAATATTGAGTAGCCCCTCCATTAAAGTCTTTGGCCAAAGAGCTTTAAAATCTAGGATGTTAAACTGACTTTTAATTTCTTCGTTCGAAAAGCTAAAGTTGCCTTCTAGGGTATCAGAAGATAAAAAACCTTTAGCAAACACCTTTTCATCAAGATCCATAGAAAGCTCAAGATTTTGCCCTATTTCACTGTAGGGGAGTTTAAGCATACCTTGGAGCTTTAAGTGGCCAGAGTCTTTGATATAG
>CAIPRZ010000152.1 GCA_903867585.1 uncultured Chlamydiae bacterium | reverse complement strand
ACAATCACTTTTGCAGAAGATTTTTTTACATCGAAAAGCTGAGAAATGGTGTCGATAGACTCTTTTCTTGAAGCCTCTAAAAACCCACAGGTATTAACAACAAGATAATCGGCTTTTTCAAGTTTTTCTGTAATCTCATAGCCCGCCTTCAAGCAAAGCCCCAGCATTACTTCGGTATCAACAAGGTTTCTGGCACAGCCTAAAGAGGTAAAATTAATTTTATTAGGATTGGATTTTGGACGCATAAATTTAAGGTTATTTTAATAAAAATTGAGGCCTATTTTAGCCCAAAAATCTAATTGAAGGGAACAAATGGATGATTTAGTAGATAAAAAACTTTGTGTAATCCATTTATTTTAAAATTAAGTAGATAGAGAGTAGAAATTATGTTTAATCTTAAAAGGGTAACAAGTTTATAATAGATAGAAAGTTAAATAAAAATATGGGGAATTTATGCCTACTATCTTTTCGCCCGAATGTTTTGGCCAAGTGACCCTGGCTGAAAATTTTCCTATCAAGAACACCGTTGAAAGCGCAGATCTAAACCAAAGATTTTCTCTTATTTATCCTGATAAAACGATTCATTTTTCCCCCATGTCTCAAACGGCTAGTAGAATCACCGCTTTAAAGATTTATTCGACTATCCTTATGACGCTTGGCTTAGCTTTCTTATCTAACTCATTTAGAAATTGTTACAACTTATATTCCCAGAATTTATTTATTGTTTTGACCCCTAAGTTTGAAGTTACTCCAACCTTAACCCCTTCTGCGATTCCCCATTTACGGATCCGAATCAATCATTCTGAACTAGAAGACAACTCTTTAGATCCATTAAATGAGGCCTTTTGCGAAGAATTTCCTCGATCCCATAATGGAACACCTAGTGCTACCTCTGCTGTAGGGTCGACTCCGGATGCCAGCTCAGAAACTAGCGAAACTTTTGATAGATTGGGAGCTGAGGATATCCACTTTACTATTTTTGGAACTACCCTACGAAGTCTACCCCGTCTTCGGATATCCCCCATTCCAGCTAGTGAGCCCAATTCCATTGGATCTCTAAGCCCGATTAGTTTCATTGAAGAAGATGAAGATGAAGGCGTTCAAACATCCTCTGCTGGGCATACTCCGCGTCCATCCGAACCAGCAAGGCTTTTAAGCTCGGGTTTTCTTGCAGGAGGGATTAGTCCAGATGGAGTTCCAGATTTAAGCTCTTATCCTCCAGCCTTTGCCATGGCCGGTGGCCGTCCTGTTTTTGTACCACAAGCTGTTACTAGCAAGGAAGAATTGATGGAATTCCTTGCTTCTAAAACTAAATAATTTTATTTTTTCAAAAAAATTTCCCGAATAAAGGTGCCACTTGATCCGATTTTTTATGAAAAAATTTCTTGAGGCTACTTTAACTCTGTTTTTAGTGGCCTCTTTAGTTTTTATTTTGATGCATCTTGCGCCCGGTAGCCCTTTTATTGATGAGCATCTAATTAATTCTGAAAACCTGGCTCGCATAAAAAACCATTATGGTTTGGATCTACCATTACCTATTCAGTACCTCAAGTATCTTTTGGGCATTTTAAAGGGGGATTTTGGACCCTCCTTAACGATCGAAGGGGTCTATGTTTCTACAATTATCAAACAGGCTTTTCCCCTGTCTTTAAAACTTGGAAGCTTAGCCTTAAGCTTTTCACTTCTTTTAGGATTCTTGTTAAGTCTAATTTTAGTGTTTTCCCCTCTTAAATATATTAAAAAGGGAGCTTGGCTTTTAAATGTTTCCCTTCTTGCTTTACCAAGTTTTATTGCTTCTGTCTTATTACAATACGTGTTTGCCATCAAATTAGATCTTTTTCCTACAAGTGGCTCTGAGGGTCTTGAGTATTTGATATTGCCAGCTCTTTCTTTAAGCCTTATCCCCTCTGGAATTATCGCAAGGCTTTTAAAAAGTAAACTCGAAGAAGTTTTAGCACTCCCATATACCTTAAGTGCAAAAAGCAAGGGACTCTCGTTTAGTCGCCTCCTTTTTTTTCATTTAATGCCCGGAGCCTTATTACCCACTCTTTCTTATTTAGGTCCACTTGCAGCCACTCTTATCACTGGAAGTTTTGCTGCTGAAAAAGTATTTGCTATTCCCGGTCTAGGAAGCTGGTTTGTTATGAGTTTAAATGCCCGTGATTACCCCCTTATTGCTGGACTTACCCTTTTTTATACCCTTTTTGTTCTTGGGTTTTCGTTTATTGTCGATGTTCTGTATGCGATGCTTGATCCAAAATTAAAAGGAGAGCTCTATGAAATGGCTTAAATTTTTTATAGGGTTATGTTTTTTTCTTTTTATTTTTTCATTAAGCCTTGAGCCCGGAACGGTTGTTAATTTAGATAAGCAAAATTTAGCCCCAAGTTTAACCCATTATTTTGGAACCGATGAATTAGGAAGAGATCTTTTTCATCGCTGTTTATATGCTCTAAAAATATCCCTATTTGTAGGCTGTGCAGCTACTGCCATCGATATGATTTTTGGGGCCCTATT
>CAIPRZ010000151.1 GCA_903867585.1 uncultured Chlamydiae bacterium | reverse complement strand
TACTTATGCATGGAATATATGCCAGGAAGGATGCTGGCTAATAATTTGATGAATTTGCACTCCCAAGATCTCATTAATAGAGTTTTAAAAAAAATAGGTAAAAATTTTAATGATTTAGCCGCTCTTGAAATTGATCCAGGTTTAGGAAATGGGGGGCTTGGAAGGCTCTCAGTTTGTCTTTTGGATTCTATGGCTACATTAAATTATCCAGTTCTAGCTTACGGACTCCGTTATCAATATGGTATTTTTGATCAGGAGATTTGGAATGGAATTCAAATGGAAAGACCTGAGATGTGGCTTGTTCATGAAAACCCTTGGGAATTTAGAAGAGATAATCATGCAGTCCCCATTTCTTTTTGTGGCCGGATAAAGCCTGTAAAAAACCTGGTTGGAGAAGAGGTTTATGAGCTTACAGATCAAGATGAAATTAGAGCTGTCTCTTATGATTATCCTATTTTAGGATTTAAAAATGAGCCCAATTATAATGTAGCAACACTTAGGTTATGGACTACCAAAGAATCGCCTCGTAATTTTCAATTGCAAAAATTTAATGCTGGTCAATTAGATCAGGCAGCTGAAAACACCTCGCTCACCGATGTGCTTTATCCCAACGATGATAATGAAACGGGAAAAAGAATAAGGCTGAAACAAGAATATTTACTCGCCTCAGCTTCTATTCAAGACATTTTAAGCCATTTTGATCGGGGATATGATGATATAAAACTACTTGGGGATAAAATTCGGATTCATATCAATGATACTCACCCCACTTTGTGTATCCCTGAACTCATGCATCATTTAATGGTTCGTTATAATAAAAAATTTGGGGAAGCTCTTGAGCTTACACAAACGATTTTTAATTTTACCAATCACACCGTCCTTAAAGAATCCTTAGAGGAATGGAATCAAAATCGGATGAACTATCTGTTGCCAAGGCAATATAAAATCATTGAAAGAATCAATTTAGAATTATGCAACAAGATTAGAAAAACTTATCCCGGCGATGAAGAAAGAGTTAGAAAAATGTCTATCATCGAGTCGGGGCAAGTAAAGATGGCCCATTTAGCCATCTTTGGATCCCATAAGGTTAATGGAGTGGCAAAACTTCATACTGAAATTTTAAAAACTAAAATTTTTCCTGATTTTAACCAGCTGTTTCCAGATAAATTTATTAATATTACTAATGGAGTCACTCAAAGGCGTTGGATTCAACTAGCAAATCCTGAACTTGCTGAACTGATAACAGAAAAAATAGGGAATGGATGGTTAACTAATTTTAAAGAAATTGAAAAACTATCTCAATTTGCATCTGATACAAGCGTCTTAAATCGACTTATAGAAATAAAAAAAAATAATAAGAAAAAACTGGTCGCCTTTTTGCATGATCACTCTCCAATACGTGATGACAAAGGTAATCCAATCGCGTGCCAAACCCTTCTTAATGAAGAGGCGATTTTTGATGTGCATATCAAAAGGATTCATGAATATAAAAGACAACTCATGAATGCTTTGCATGCTCTTATTTTATACCAGGAGCTCAAACAGAACCCTCAAGCGATCCTTGTGAAAAGACAAATCATATTTGCTGGCAAGGCCGCTCCTGGCTACTTTATGGCCAAAAATATCATCATTTTCATAAATGTACTTTCAAGAATCATCAATAATGATCCCCAAATCAATTCTAAATTAAGGGTAGTTTTTGCAGAAAATTACAATGTAACGCTTGCTGAAAAAATTATCCCAGCAGCAGATATCTCAGAGCAAATATCAACAGCTGGCATGGAAGCCTCTGGGACTGGAAACATGAAGCTTGCTATGAACGGGGCGTTAACCATCGCCACAGAAGATGGGGCCAATATCGAAATGCATGAATCTATAGGCTCTAAAAACTGGCCTTTTGTTTTTGGGGGAACTGCAAAAGATAACGAAAGCACCTGGAAAAACCATAGCTATAGCGCTTTTGAGGTCTATATCAACCATCCCCAAATACAAAAAGCCCTTGATGGTCTAAAAGAGGGCTATTTAGGAGAGACGCCGGCAGAAAAAGGGGCCCTTTCCGCTATTTTCAAGGACCTTATTGAATCAAGGGATGGGATGATGGCTGATAGGTATTTGGTATTAAAAGACCTTCCTGCCTACCTTGAAGCGCATAAAAGGGCTGAAAAACTCTATTTAGAGCCCCTAGAGTGGGCAAGGCTCTGTCTTCTAAATATAGCCGGAACAGGCCCCTTTTCATGCGATAATGCCTGTAATTCACTGGCTAAAAACGTATGGCAAATTTCTGCACAACCGCTTGATTTAGAAGAGCTTGAGTCTATAAAAGAAGAGTTTAGCTCATACGATCGTTGTCGCATTTTTTAATAATAATAAAATTTTACTTTTATCCCTAAAGCTGTTATTATAAAGATAAGATAAAAATTATGTTAAATAAGTATTAATTAAAATGAACTTTTTAAGCTCGGTCTTTACATCTCAAAAGCCCCCTGCGGACCTCTTTAACTTTATAGAGGTTACCGATAAACACACCCTTAAAGACTTTCTATCTCTAGCTCAAGAGGCTTTAAAATCAGATCCTCTTGGTCAAAAGCCCTTTGTTCATTTTGCCGTCGATAAAATTAAGCCTTTAGGACCAATTTTTGCAGAAGCTGTTAAATCAATGTTGCTTCCTCAAGAAATTAAAAACGCCGAAGAAAGATACCACATTTCATTAGCTTCTATTGGGGCTCAAAAAGGGTTAAAAATTTCAGATATTCTTCATTTTTCTACTCAAGTAGCAGATAGTTCAGATAAAGTGATGCGATCTGTTTGTAAAGGGGTCTACGATCCTGAAGCTTCAGAATTCGAAAAATACCAAGCAACACATTATAATGAAACTTCTGAAGAGAGAAAATCTATAAGAGAACGGTTAGGCTCCATCTTAGAAAATTCCATTAATACAAGTTTCAAATTGATGGCTGATATTAAAAGGGTAAGTTTAGTATCCCAGGTTATGACAGTTGATCAATTTATTGAAGTTTTAACTAAAAAATTTGCTTTAGGGTTCTTAGAAGAAGGGATGCATATTCCACTACCTCAACTTAAAGATCCTGAAACCGGTGAAATTCATACTAGAGGCTATTTTTGCGTTGAAAAAATTATTAAAGCTAACGGTTTAATGGCGTTTGCTCTTGTTCCTTATGATGCGCCAAAATTTATAAAGCCGACCTTATTATTTAGACCGACGACGACTAATTTAGAGCAGGAAAATGCTCTTGAATCTGTGGCTGATGATATGTGTAATGATATCGGCAAAAGAAGTTATGATCTTGCTAAAAATCAGCTACAAAAATTGATAGAAGATCCTCTTTTTTTACCTAAAGAGTTAAAAGCCCACATCTGTGGTTTTAGTTTAGGTGGAGCTCATGCCGCTAGAATGCTTGCTGATTTTCCAGAAAAATTTGAAAAAGCCACCTTTTTTAATGACCCCTCTACGGAACAAAACGTTTCTGAAAAGTTTATAGAGAATTTACAACATTCTTCTCACGATGCCCAAAACCCATTAGAGATCAATATTTACCACACTGATAAAGATATCGTCACACAAGCTGGGTCTGTGCATATAGGCTATATTGATGAAGCTCATAAAGAGTTGCGTTCTAAATGTAAAGTTCTGTTTAAGAAAATATTAACATTTAAAACTTCAGAAGATGAAAATGAAACTATGAAACCGACGCTTTTTGGTCTTTTTTATAAAAAAGAACGGGACTCATTGAAAACAAAAGCTTCTATACATACAGATCTTGTTCTGCATTTATCTGATGAAGATCCTTCTAATCCAAGTACTCCAAGAAGTGAGCGTAGCTTATCAGATGCTAGCGGGTCTAATCCTGGATCACCAAGAAGTCCAAGCGCCTTTTCAATTCCGGTCTCACCGAAGCTTCTTAGAAGAATTGATTCAGATAACAATATTTTAGAAAAACATCGTCTTAATTTAGGACATAGTCGAACAATTTATTTTGCCTTAGCAAGAATTAGTCAGTTTTTTATTAATCTTGGTAAAGGGATAAAAAAAATTGGTAAAAGGTTTGTTCGATTATTTAAAAGATCTGATAGCCATGACAGAGATTTCATGAAGCGCTGTACAGCTATTTATGGAAGATTTAAAAAAGATGTCCAAGAGTTTTTATCAGTTCCTCCATTACATCCAGCAGCTGTTTAAAGGCTTTTTATCCCTCAGAAGGGGGTAATTGCCATTTTTCTAGAAGTTTTGTCTGTTCGCTTGTTCCTATTTTCTGATCAACCGATTTTAAAAGCTTTAAAGCTTGGGGTTGATTTTTTTTTATCATTAAACGAATGCCAGCATCACCAAAAGGGGCTGATGTCATGATAAGAGTTTTTTGATATAGATCTTGGCAATAGGCAAAAGCTGTTAAATAATCTAAAAATGCCACATCAATTTGTCCTCTTACAAGAGCATCTAGTAAAGCTTGTGGTTGATCAAATGATTGAATAATGGCTTCTGAATTTTCCGCTGCTAAATTTTCTGAATTAGAACCAGCAATTATCCCAATTATTTTACCCTCTAAAGATTTTAAATTCTTAAAAGGATTTTGACGAAGGCTTACTAAGCAAGGACCTGTTTTTAATAAGGGATCAGAAAAAATAAAATCTTTTTTATAAAAGTTATAGGGGCTAAGTGTTGTAATAATACCGTCTAACTGGTTGTTTTTTAATTGAGGCAATAAATCATCCCAAGAAGCTTTGACTAAGGCAATGGGTTGATTGATGCTTTGTCCACAGGATTTGAAGAGATCTTGGCAATAGCCATTAAGTCTTGTCTCTTGACCCATGAGATTTAAAGGGATAAAAGTCGGATCAATGCCTAATCTAAAAGTTTCAGTATTTTGGCTTTTATAAAATC
>CAIPRZ010000150.1 GCA_903867585.1 uncultured Chlamydiae bacterium | reverse complement strand
TAAAAGGATTATTATAAATCATAGAAAAACAATTTGTTCTAAAGGTATTAGGGGCTTTCTATGGATATTATCCCTTAGTCTTACAAATGGAGTCTTTTTTCTTAAAATCCAGTTTGCAATTTCATCTGCTAGATTAACAATTCCAATTCTACCTTGAAATAGATATAAGTTTAATAAAGGCATAACCCCTGAAATCAAAGAAATAGCCAAGTTGTAGGTTAAAGCCGCTCCTGTATTTCTAACTTTTGTTCCAAATAATTCTGCCATATAACTAGAAATAGCTCCTGAATAAAGCCCCGCAAAAAGGGCCATAATAAGCTGACCTACAAGCATTCTTATAAACACCATATGAACTTCTCCTGGATGATTAACAAGAACAAGAGTTGGCCAAGAAAAAAGTAAAATGCCCATGGCCCCTGATATTAAAATAGGCTTTCGTCCCACAAGATCCGATAAATAACCCCCTAAAGCGGCTGTAACCATATTAGCAATACAAGCTAAGGAGGATAAAATCAAAATAAGCTCTACTTTGATGTTTAAAAGGACGTTTGCCTGATTTAAAATATAAACCCTAAAAAAGTAAAAGTTGATTCCAATAACAGGGATGATAAGAAACATCTTTAAAACTTGAATTCTATATTTTTTAAATAGGTTAGTTAGTGGATTGGAATGGGCTATCCCTTTAGATTTTAAAAGTAGATAATTAGGAGATTCTAAAAGACCATAACGGAGATGAATCCCTAAAAACATTGATAAACTCCCTGAAATAAAAGGGATTCTCCAACCTTGTTCATTAATAAAAATAGAGTCGGGAACAAGAACAAAACCCAGCGAGACAAAAATAGCTAAAAGGGTTCCAATTTCTTGCGCTACATGAGAAAAAGAACAATAAAATCCTCTTTTGCCTTTGGAAGCAATTTCAGAAAGATAGGTATTTGTAATAATAAAATCGCTTCCAAATATCGCCCCTTGAAGGGCTTTAAAAACAATCAGTATGAAAGCGGCATTTGTTGCAATAAACCCTTTTGAAAAAGGGACAAGGCCTATAACTAAAGTAAATATTCCCATTAAAACGGTAGTACTCATCAAAAGAGGCTTCCTTCCCCATTTATCCGCTAAAACTCCAAATAGAAGTCCCCCAATGGGACGAGCTGTAAAACCTAAGATAACATTTAATAAAAATAAAATAGGATCAAGTTCATGACCTAAAAAAACCCAATGGGCACCTCTTGCAAGAAAGAGAAAAATGACATAGTCATAGCTTTCTAAAGCTAAAACTATAACCGCAGCCCAAAATGATTTATTTTTATTCAACTTCATAAGTTCACTGTAAGAAGAAAAAATTAATAATTAAATAAAAAAATTGACTATTTTTTAAAGATGCGGGATAGATTAAATTTTAAAAGGTGTTCTTATGATGGCTGCCCTGTTTTTTGTTTTTCTCTTAAGTTTTTATTTCATTGTAACGGAAAAAAGAAAATTAGCTTTGATAATTGCAACCATAAACATATTTTTATGCGTGGCCATGCTCATACACCACGCTACTAGCACCCTCGGAATAAGACTTTAGGAAGATTTATGAAAAATACCCAATGGCAATATTTACTCAATTCGATATTTATTTTGGTTTTAGGTGCTGTATTACTTGGGGCTTTTGGCTACCAAATAATTAAAAGCGAACCCCCATGTCCCCTATGCCTTCTTCAACGATTAGGTATGGTCGGAATTATGGTGGGATGTATGCTAAATCTAAGATTTGGCATTAATATGAGCCACTATGGTCTTGTACTATTATCAGCCTGTTTTGGTGGAACTGTTTCTTTAAGACAGATCGGCTTACATGTCTGTCCTCAATTTGAAACGTTTGGAGAGCCGGTTTTAGGCTTAGATCTTTATGCGTGGGCGCTTGTAGTTTTTGCCTGTTCTGTTTTAGCAACTTCTCTATTACTTTATATGTTCGGCATTGATAAAGATCCCAATAAATCTAAACCGCAAAAGGGTCTTCTTATTCAACTGACTCTATTTTATGCGATTTTTATCACAACAGCTGAGGTCATTACGACATTTAACTTGTGTGGATTTTCAGCCTGTCAGGGCTAGTTTTTGAAGTAGCCGATGAGTTTAGCTGAAAAAACAAAATCCCCTTGTATCGGTAAAAAAACCATTTCGTGGCTGATTTCATGTTTTTTTTGCGCTTCGATGATGTCTTTAATTTCTAATAGCGGCCTAAAAGCAATATC
>CAIPRZ010000149.1 GCA_903867585.1 uncultured Chlamydiae bacterium | reverse complement strand
AGTTGTAATAGGAATGCTATAATAAGATATATAGAAGAGGTCCAAATCAGCGTGGTTAAATTTTGCATATGCTACCCTTTTAACCTATGATCTAAACACTGTTTCAAGAATGTCAAGGTAAAATATTCTAAAATTAGATAGGCTTTAGAAAATTATGAAAAGGAAAGATATGGAAATTCAAAATGAATCAATATTTAAAAGCGCAACCAAAAGCTTTGTAAAAAGTTTTATGAAAATTCTTGGCTTTGCTTTTGGCTTTACCGCCATTTTATTCATTTTTTCTAATCTTTCTCATAAAGATTTATTACCACCACCTAGTATCCCAACACTTTTACCTGACGCCATGGGAGAAAGAAAACTCCTCCCCATGAACACACCCTCCTTACTTGTAATAAGAATTGATAATGTAATCGGCATGGGCGATTTGACAACGGAGAAGGTAAAAAATCTTCTTTTAGATTCCCGCTCTGGATTATTTGATAATAATCGCCTTAAAGGGATTTTACTTTATATCAATTCTCCAGGTGGTGCCGCCGTTGATTCTGACAACATATATCAAGCTTTAATGCAGTATAAAAAAGATCATAAAGTTCCAGTTTACGCCTTTGTTGATGGCTTATGCATTTCGGGCGGCATGTATATTGCCGCTAGTGCTGATAAAATTTTTGCAACACCAACATCAACCATAGGTTCGGTTGGTGTGCGATTCGGCCCGGCGTTTAATGTCACACAAGCTATGGATAAATATGGGGTAGCAAGTCTTACATTTACTGAAGGAAAAGATAAGGATATGCTCAACCCATTTAGACCCTGGAATCCCAATGAAGGCTCTGCGTTTCAAGGCGTTTTATCAGCCATGTATGACCGATTTGTTGAGATTGTCTTAAATGCACGCCCTAACATGACAAGAGAAAATCTTATAAACAATTATGGCGCCCATGTTTTTATTGCAAACCAAGCGCAAATAAACGGCTATATCGATGAAGCTAACGCCACTTATGAATCCTCTATTGCAGAACTTGCTAAAGATTCCGGTATTAATCAAGGGGATGCTTATCAAGTTATTCAATTGTCATGCCCACATTCATTCTTTGATCAATTTTCTCAAGCCAAACTTGAAAATCTATTGCGCAGTGCATTAGGTTTACCAAGCGCTGAACTACAAGGTAAGCTTTTACTGATGTAATATGACTAAAGCTAAATCTTTCTTCCTCATCGACGCTGCTAATATCTTGTTTAGGGCCTATTATGCCATAGGCCCTATGAGTAATACAGAAGGCCAATCGACAGGAGCCCTTTTCGGATTTATTCGAACCATTCTTAAATTATTGGAAACTTTAAAACCCGATTACATAGCATGTGTTTTTGACGGACCCAATAATAAAAAACAAAGACTTGCCCTCTATGAGCACTATAAAAAAAATCGCACAAGAATGCCTGATGATCTATTCCCTCAACTGGAACTGGCAGTCAAATTTTGCGAGTTGTTAGGCCTATGCGTCTATATGGTTGAAGGGGTTGAAGCCGACGACACTATTGGTTCGATTGCCAAATGGGCAGAGAAAAAAGATCTTCATGTGTTTGTTTGCTCAAGTGACAAAGACCTCTGCCAACTTGTAAATGATAAAGTCAAAGTTATTCATTTACATAAAGACAATCTTGTTATTGACGCAAAAAAAGTAGAAGAAATTTACGGTGTCAAACCCTCGCAAATTATCGACTTCTTAGCTCTTATGGGAGATACTTCTGATAATATTCCAGGCGTTGCAGGAGTTGGCCCCAAAACAGCGGCTACTTGGATCGAAGAATATGGGTCTATAGAAAATTTATACAAGCATCTTGATAAACTCCCAGATAAGAAAAGAGAACTTCTTGAGTCCAGCAAAAAAGAGGTTCAGCTAAGTCAAAAATTAGCTGAAATTATGACCGATGTAGAATTTGATAAACATCTAGACACCTTTCAAATTCAAGAAGAAAATACT